>CAYUDR010000103.1:0-4580 GCA_964443705.1 uncultured Planctomycetia bacterium
ATCCTTTAACTAAAGATACACCCAAGCCTCTTCTTAGGATACACAACAGGCCAATTTTGGAATATATTCTGAAGAATATCGAAAGAGCTAAAGAGATTACCGATGTTTATATTGTTACTAACGCCCGCTTTTTTGAAAAGATTATTCAATGGGTAGAAAATTAGAAAACTCGCTGAAAAATCGAAGCCGTTAACGACTGCACAACTTCTAATAAAAATAGACTTGGAGCTATAAAAGATATAGAATTTGTAATCAGGCAGAAAAAGATCGATGGTGACCTTTTAGTTATTGCCGGAGACAATTTGTTTGATCTTAATTTAAAAGATTTTTTAAATTTTTCTTTAGGCAAAGGCGGGCACAGCGTGGTCTGCGTTTATGATGTAGAAGATAAAATAAAAGCATCTCTTTACGGCATTGTTAAATTAGATGCCGAGGGAAAAATAATTGATTTTGAAGAAAAGCCAGAGGAGCCAAAATCAACCTTGGCAGCTATGGCTATTTATTTTTTTCCAAAAAAAACTTTAAGTTTAATAACTGAATATCTCTCGACGAAAGAAAAAAAAGATGCTCCCGGCTTTTTTTTAAAATGGCTTTTTAAAAAGGATAAGGTTTTTGCTTATGAATTTAAAGGCCGCTGGTTTGATATAGGAAGTATTGATTCATATAAAAAAGCGAATGAAATTTGGTTAGATAAGGTCGTAACTTAATGAACGAAAAGCGAAATTTACAGTTCAGCCAAAGGCTGATCCGCCTCTGGCGGATACTTACGCTTCGTAAATTATGCATTCGTTAAAAGAGGAGGAAAAATGGGACATTTAAAACATAAACATCTTTTTACTTCAGAATCTGTAGCAGAAGGACATCCTGACAAGGTTGCTGATCAAATTTCCGATGCCGTCCTAGATGCCATTTATCAAGAAGACCCTAACGGCAGAGTGGCCTGCGAAACACTGGTAACTACAGGATTGGCTGTAGTGGCGGGAGAGATAACGACTTCTTGTTATGTTGATATACCACAGGTAGTCAGGCAAACCATAAAAGAAATTGGTTATGATAAACCGGAGTATGGTTTTGATTATATGAATTGCGGTGTAATGACATCTATTCAGAAGCAATCTCCAGATATTGCTTTGGGGGTTGATGTTGGCGGAGCAGGAGACCAGGGAATGATGTTTGGTTATGCCAGCAATGAAACCAAAGAACTGATGCCCATGCCAATAATGCTTGCCCATGCCCTCACACTCAGACTGGCAGAGGTGAGAAAGAAAAAAATTCTAAAGTATCTCCGCCCGGATGGTAAATCGCAAGTTACCGTTGAATACGATGAGGGACAACCAAAAAGAATAGAAGCTATAGTCATAAGTGCCCACCATAGCAAGGATGTTAAGTTGAAAGACATAGAGAAAGATTTAATTCACACTGTAATTAAAAAAGTTACTCCATCAAGATTAATGGATAAAAAGACCAAGATTTTTGTCAACCCAACAGGAAGATTTGAAGTTGGTGGCCCGCAGGGAGATACGGGCGTAACGGGCAGAAAGATTATTGTGGATACTTATGGTGGCGTGGGTAGCCATGGAGGAGGGTGTTTTTCCGGCAAGGACCCCAGCAAGGTTGACCGTTCCGCTTCCTATTATGCGCGTTATATTGCCAAGAATATTGTAGCTTCAGGTATAGCCGATAAATGCGAGATTCAACTGGCTTATGCCATAGGAGTGCCTGAGCCGGTATCTATTATGGTGAATACTTTTGGAACTGGTAAGATTTCAGAACCTAAGATAACCAAACTTATTCGTCGTTACTTTGATTTAACCCCAAAGGGAATAATTACCAATCTTAAATTGAGAAGGCCGATTTACAAAAAGACCGCTTGCTACGGCCATTTTGGCAGATTGGAAGAAGGTTTTACCTGGGAGGAAATAGATAAAGCACCACAGTTAAAAGCGGCGGCAAAGCGTATGTAAAAGTTGAAAATAATTACCCACGCATTTCTTGCGGAATGAGGTGTGGGCACAAGTTGCACTTATAACTTATACCAGCTTATGCTCTATTAAGTTATGTGCTCGTTAGGAGATTATATAAAAATGAAATACGATATCAAAAATATTAACTTAGCTAAAAAAGGAGAATTGAGAATTGAGTGGGCAAGGGAAAGCATGCCTGTTTTGACATTGATAAAGAAAAATTTTAGAAAGAAGAAGCCGCTAAAGAATACCAGAATTGCTTGTTGTCTTCATGTTACCACCGAAACCGCAAATTTAATGTTGACCCTAAAAGAAGGAGGAGCCCAAGTTGTTTTATGTGCTTCAAATCCACTTAGCACCCAGGATGATGTGGCTGCTTCTCTGGTTAAGGATTATAAAATACCTGTTTTTGCCATAAAAGGAGAAGATAATAAAACTTACTATTCTCACATAAACAGCGCCCTTGATATAAAACCCAATATAACTATGGATGATGGGGCAGACCTTGTGTCGACCATTCACGGCAAGAGGAGAAATTTGGTAAGAAATTTATTAGGGGGAACAGAAGAGACCACCACAGGCGTTATTCGCTTAAGAAGCCTTGAGAGAAAAAAGATGCTTTTATTTCCTTTAATAGCAGTCAATGACGCAGATACCAAGCATTTTTTTGACAATCGATATGGCACCGGTCAATCGACCGTCGATGGTATAATTCGTGCTACAAATAAATTGTTAGCCGGTTCAAAATTTGTGGTTTGTGGTTATGGTTGGTGCGGTAGGGGCGTAGCCATGCGTGCCAAGGGTATGGGGGCGAATGTAATTGTTTGCGAAGTTGATTCTCTAAAAGCCATTGAGGCGATTATGGATGGTTATGAGGTTATGCCCTTAAAAAAGGCAGCAAGAGTGGGAGATATTTTTGTTACTTTAACCGGAGATATTAATGTAATTGCAAGGCAGCATTTTAAATTAATGAAAGATGGAGCCATCGTTTGTAATTCGGGGCATTTTAATGTAGAAATTGATATCAAGAGTCTTAAAAATTTAAGTAAAAAGGTGAGAAAGGTTAGAGATTTTGTGGAAGAATATACCTTGAGAAACGGCAGGCGAATAAATTTGCTGGGTGAAGGCAGGCTTATTAATCTGGCAGCTGCCGAAGGGCATCCTGCTTCAGTTATGGATATGAGTTTTGCTAATCAAGCTTTATCTGCGGAATTTATAAAGAAAAATTCAAGCAAATTGGAAAATAAAGTTTATAAAGTTCCACAGAAAATAGACGAACAGATTGCATGCCTCAAGTTAAAAGCTATGGGAGTTACAATTGATAAATTAACCAGAGAGCAAAAAAGATATCTGGCATCCTGGGAAATAGGTACGTAGAATCAGTTATCAGCTGTCAGATAGCAGTCTTTGCCTTGGTAAATAATATGAATGTTTTTAAAACAGTTCTGCTGCTTACTTTACTAACACTTCTTTTGGTCTGGATAGGAAAAATGATAGCCGGGACGCAGGGTATGCTGGTGGCTTTTTGCTTTGTGCTTATATTGAATATGGCAAGTTACTGGTATAGTGATAAAATTGTTCTTTCTATGTATCGCGCCCGAGAAATTACCTATTCACAAGACCCAAGAGTATTTGAAATAGTTAAAAGATTAACCACAGAAGCTCATTTACCCATGCCCAAAATATATCTTATACCTTCCCAGGCGCTCAACGCCTTTGCTACCGGCAGAAACCCCCAGCATGCTGCAGTAGCCCTAACACAGGGAATTTTGGATTTATTAAAAGATGATGAATTAGAAGGTGTTCTGGCCCATGAACTTTCACATGTAAAAAACAATGATATTCTCATAAGTTCTGTTGCTGCAACTTTGGCAGGAGCTATATTTCTCCTGGCCAATATAGCCCGCTTTGGTGCCATCTTTGGTGGCATGGGAGGGCGTAAGAGAGATGGTAATTTAATAGGATTGCTTATTATCAGTATCGTGGCACCACTGGCTGCACTTTTAATACAACTTGCTATTTCCCGTTCGGAGGAATTTCGCGCTGATAAAAAAGGAGCTTTGCTAACTAAGAAACCACTTTCTCTGGCGAGTGCGCTTGAGAAATTACAGGCTTTGTCTTTAAAAAAACCCATGGCGGCCAACCCAACCACGGCCCATATGTTTATAGTAAATCCTCTGAATGGAAAAGGGATTACAACGCTTTTTAGCACTCATCCTCCTATTGAGCAGAGAGTAAAAAAGCTGGAAGAAATAGCACGAGAAATTCAATGACAAAAACCAAATCTGTAAAAAGAATAGCAGTTTTAACCAGCGGAGGAGACTGTTCTGGCATGAATCCGGCTATCCGCAGTGTGGTGCGTTCCGGCATATACAATAATTTAGAAGTCTATGGAACTTTTTGCGGATATGAGGGTTTAATAACAGGTGATATGAAGAGGATGACTCGTCGCTCAGTAGGTAATATAATAAATAAAGGCGGGACATTTCTTAAAACAATCAGGTCTGCTGAATTTTTGACTAAAAAGGGAAGAAAAAAAGCGGTTGATTCTTTGAAAAAGAGAAAAATTGATGCTGTAGTGGTTATTGGCGGAGATGGTTCATTTAGGGGTGCGCA
>CAYUDR010000104.1:0-4570 GCA_964443705.1 uncultured Planctomycetia bacterium
GTTTAGGCAAGCGTAAGGCAATATACATACCTTATGATCAGGCAATACCCAGGAAGGCTGTTATAGATGCCCAAAATTGCCTTTATTTTCAGAAAGGTTCTTGTGGGTTATGTCGGGAAATATGCCCTGCTCAAGCAATAGATTTTGAGCAGCAACCTAAGGCAATAGAGTTAAAGGTGGGCGTCATTATTGTGGCTACAGGCTTTGATGAATACAATCCTGTTCATAAGACCGAGTATGGATATAAACGATATGGCAATGTTATCACCCAGTTTCAGCTGGCAAGACTTCTGGATATAGACGGCCCTACGGGGGGTAAACTTTTAAGGCCCAGCGATGGAAAGAAGCCAAAGAGCATTGCGATGATTCAATGTGTGGGCTCGCGGGATGAGAATGCAAATGGATATTGTTCTACTGTTTGTTGTATGTATGCGTTAAAACACGCCCAGATAATAAAGGAAATGGTTTTGCCAGATACTCAAGTTTATATTTGCTATATAGATATGCGCACTACCGGTAAGGGATTTGAGGAATATTACAAGCGCACAAGAAAGATTGGGGTTAATTTTATCCGGGGCAGACCTGCTGAGGTTATTGAGGATAGTAAGACAAAAAAGCTTATTTTGAAGGTTGAAGACCCCGATATAGATGAACTTCTTAGGTTGGAAGTAGATTTAGTTGTATTGTCTTGTGCTACTGTTCCATCTAAAGGTACAAAACATCTTGCAGAGCTTCTGCGCATAAATTTAGACGAAAACGGCTTTTTTAAGGAAGTCCATCCTAAGCTTCGTCCAGTAGAGACGAATGTCAGAGGAATTTATATCTGTGGTTCGGCGCAGGGGCCTAAAGATATTCCTGATTCAATCGTGCAGGCAAAAGCGGCTGCTTCTTGTACGGATAGTGAGTTAAGAAAGGGCAAAATAGAACTCCCCGAGGTTGTAGTAAAAACAAGTAAATCAAATTAAGGAGGCGGTAAGTATGGGAGAGGTTTATTTAGAAGATTTTATGTCTCCCGGATGTGTTGGTTGTCCGGCAGTAAAGGAGATGCTTAAGCTATTATCCGAGGAGTTAAGCGGCGAGATAACAGTAGAAGAGGTGGATATTACTATTGACACCACAAGAGCCGCTCAGTATGGAATTATGTCTGTTCCTGCCATAGCTATTAACGGTGTCCTTAAATTTATGGGGGTGCCTCAAAAAGAAGAATTAAAGAAAGCACTTATGGAGGAACTTGAGAGGGATGAATAAAACTAAAAAGACCCTTGAGTTTAAAAAACCTGTTTCTGCATCAGAGCTTGATCCGAATTTTAAATCTCTGGTTTTAGCACACCCTGAGGCCCAGGGCTTAAATGCCTGTTTTAGTTGTGGGAGCTGTTCAGCGGGATGCCCTATTCATGAAGTATTCCCGGAATATAATCCGAAGAAATTAGCTAAGATGGTGAGATTAGGTATGAAAAAGCAGGTTTTAAGCAGCCCGCATATCTGGTATTGCGCTACCTGCCACAATTGCGAACAACGCTGTCCTCAGAATGTTAAGTTTTTTAATGTCTTGAATGTCTTAAAAAATATGGCGGCCAAAGAAGGTTATGCGCCGGCAGCCTGGGTTGAACAGACAAAACAGGTTATGAAAACAGGCATAATCTTTCCTACTGATGAGGGTTGGATTAAAAAAAGGGAAAAGCTTTCTCTTCCTTCTTTAAAGGAAGATCGGGAAAAGGCAAAGAAAATAATTGAGTTAACAGGTATTAATAAAATTAAACCAAGAATTAATTCAGAATGAACCCCGCACCTTCTTTGTATTCATCGCATACCTTTAGAGGGATTTAAATAAGATGTATCAAGCTTATCTTTTAAAAATTCAAAATAACAATACAGTCCTAAATAAAAGAGAAGGTGCGGGGTGAATAAATACGCTTTATTTTTAGGTTGCACTACGCCAACTCAGGTACCTCAGTATGAGATGTCTGCCAGATGGGTTTGTAAACACTTGGGGATTGAGTTGATTGATATTAAAGATTTTGTTTGTTGCGGCATCAATCAGGTTAATTTGAGCATAGAAGCAGGGCTTTCATTATCAGCAATGAATCTGGCGTTCGCCGAAACCAGGGGATTAAATATCCTTGCCCTCTGTGCTGCCTGCACAGGTGCTTTGGCAGAGGCAATAGAAAGGTTAGAAGATGAGGTAATAAGAGATGAAGTAAATGAAAAATTGCGAGATGTCGGGTTAGAATACAAGGGAAAAGTCAAGGTAAAACATATTTCAAGAGTTCTTTATGAAGATATAGGTGTGGAAAAAATAAAGGGAGAGGTGAAAAAAGATTTATCCAGTCTTCATATAGCTCCTCATTATGGTTGTCATTACCTAAAGCCAAAATCTGCCCTTGAGGGATTTGAGGAACCGGATAATCCCAAGACCCTTCATCAGCTTATTTCTGCTACAGGAGCTCATCCTATTGAGTATGAAACTCTTAATCTTTGCTGTGGAGGGAAGGTTTTTCCGGTTTCTCGTGATTTGGTTCATTCATTAGTACAAAGGAAGCTCGACGACCTTGCGGACAAAGAAATAGATGCAATGGTTCTTCAATGCCAGACTTGTTATCTTATGTACAGTGATCAGCAGAAAGAGATAAATAAAAAATATGGTAAACAGTATAATTTACCTGTGCTTCTTTATCCCCAGCTTTTAGGGCTGGCCTTAGGCGCAGACCCAATAGAAGACCTTGGATTGAACTTGAATGCAATTTCCGCAGACAGAATTTTGGGTAAGATAAAAAAACATTAATTTGTTTTGAACAAATTTAAAGATTTACTTTTGTAGGCCAAAGTTGGCAGAAGGAGCGAATATGGAGACAGAAAAGATAACTATTCTTCCGGGCAGAGATAAAAAAGGCAATAAAGAATATTTTGACAAACTTGAGATTCTCGCTGGACAGAAAATAGGCATAGTAGGGTCAACTGGTTCCGGTAAATCTCAGCTTCTTTATGATATCGAAAGGCTGGCGCAGGGAAATACCAAAACCAAAAGAAAGGTTTTGATTAATGACAGGATTCCTCCTGCTGAATTTCGGCACGATGCCACCAAAAAAATTATCGGCTATTTAACCCAGCATATGAACTTTATTACTGATACAACGGTAAAAGATTTTTTAGAAATTCATTTGGATGCCAGAGGGAAAAGCCACAAAAAGCATCTTGTCGAAGAAATCATTGAGAGCGCCAATAAGGTTACAGGGGAACCGATTGCGCCTGAAGAAAACTTATTGATACTTTCTGGCGGGCAATCCAGGGCATTAATGGTGGCAGATTTGGCTTATGTGAGCGACTCTCCCATTATTTTAATAGACGAAATAGAGAATGCTGGGATCAGGAAAGAGAAGGCGTTGGAACTGCTTTCTAAAAAGGGTAAAATCGTTTTTTTGGTTACCCATGACCCCAGACTGGCCTTAAATACCGATAAAAGATTGGTCATGAAGTCAGGAGCTATTACTCAAATAATCCATACTTCGATAAAAGAACGAGGAATTGCCCATTATCTATCCTGGATTGAGGAATACATCTTGGAGGTAAGAGAGGATATCCGAATTGGCAAAAGGATAGAAGAATTAAAATTAATTTGCACGCCAATGTAGAAAAGGAGAAATTTATGCGGCTTATTATTTTTGCTGGCACCCCGGGTTCGGGCAAAACCAGCGTTATAAAATATGTAATAAAGGAACTTAAAAAAGATTTTTCTATGCACTATGTAAAATTTGATGTTTTGGCAACGGATGACGACACTTTAGTCAAAAAGAGGTTTCATATATCAACCGAGAAGAGGCTTGCCGGAGATTTATGTCCCGACCATTATAGCGTATTAGAATTCCCCAAACTTATCGAAAAACACAAAAATAAAGATTTACTCATTGTTGAAACAGCGGGGTTATGCCTTCGGTGTTCGCCTTATGTAGATAAGGGGTTAGGCATTGTGGTAATGAATATTACCGCAGGAAAACCCACCAGTTATGGCCCGATATTGACAGAGGCAGACGTAGTAGCTATAAATAAAGGCGATTTAATTTCTCAGGCAGAGCGGGAGATATTCAGGATTAAACTGCTTGGAGTAAATCCAAATGCTAACATTGTTGAGACAAATGGTTTAACCGGTGAGGGTTCACTGGATTTAATCGAAGCTATAAAAAATATGCCACATACAAAAGGGAAACTTACTTTAAAAAAATCTATGCCTTCAGCAATATGTGGTTATTGTTATGGTAATAAAATGATTGACCCCGAAGCTGCTCATAACCGCTATAAGAGAGGTAAGGAATTGAAGAATTTACTCCCAAATAAAAACTGCGGCGCCTGTGGTTATAGATCTTGTAACGAGTTTATCAGAGCGGTATTAGATGGACTGGTTGAAAAGGAGAAGTGTATTTATTTAAATGGTGACGGGCAATAGAATATGATTAAGATAAATAAGCTAAAATGTGATGGATGTGGTGTATGCGTGGAGTCTTGTCCTTTTGGTGTTCTGGCAATAAAAGACAAAAAAGTAATAATAGTAACGCCGGAAGCATGCCACAATTGCCAA
>CAYUDR010000105.1:0-2194 GCA_964443705.1 uncultured Planctomycetia bacterium
TTCCTACTTTCTGCACCTTCCCACCCGCCTCAAGCGGGTAGTGGCATATTGCAGATTTCGTCCCAATTACAGCGGCGGGACCGCGATGGCTTTTCACCATCTTCCCTATTTTGTTCGCCTCGGCGAACAACCTGTACAAGTAATTCCTATTTTTATTTAGTATACACTATAAAGGTTTTTCTGTCAAAAAAAGTAGCCTGTCCCATTTTTCTTTTATTTTCCTTTTTCTACGATAAACTTACTGTTCTTGCCATCGTAATCTATATTGATAGAGGACTTTTCTTTAACTTCGCCCTTTAAGAGTTTTAAGGCAATAACATCATAAAGTCTTTTCTGAATAAGCCTTTTAAGCGGCCGTACGCCAAAAGATGGATCAAAGCCCTCTTTCGAAAGTTCCTTTTTGGCCTTTTCCGTAATAGAGGCCTTTATAGATTTTTCACTTAAGCGGCCCCGCAATTCACTTAATTGAATATCAACTATTTTCTCGATATCAGATTCCTTTAGTCTGTTAAAAATTATAATCTCATCAATACGATTCAAAAATTCAGGCTTAAACTGGGCTTTTAGGAGTTTTTGTATTTCTTCTTTTATGACCTTCTCGTCATCTGTCTCCTGTATAATGCGGCTTCCTACATTAGAGGTCATTATAATAACGGTGTTTTTAAAATTTACGACTCGCCCCTGGCCATCTGTCAAGCGCCCTTCATCGAGAATTTGCAGGAGAATATTAAAAACATCCGGGTGGGCCTTTTCTATCTCATCAAAGAGAATTACTGTATAAGGCCTTCTTCTTACCGCCTCGGTCAGCTGGCCTCCTTCATCATAACCAACATAGCCGGGGGGCGCGCCTATAAGGCGGCTGACGGTGTGTTTTTCCATATACTCCGACATATCAATGCGCACCATGGCCTTTTCGTCGTTAAATAAAAAGGCGGCCAATTTTTTTGCCAGATAAGTCTTGCCGACTCCTGTGGGGCCAATAAACATAAAGGATGCTATGGGCCTATGGGGATCCTGCAAGCCGCTTCTTGAACGCCTTACGGCGTTGCAGACAAGTTCTACTGCTTCACGTTGCCCTACCACTTCCTTTTCTAAAATGTCTTCCATGGATACCAGTTTTTCTATCTCGCCCTGCATAAGTTTAGACACCGGTATGCTAGTCCATTTAGAAACCACCTCGGCGATATTTTCTTCGGCAACTTCTTCCTTAAGCACATGGCTAATCTTTTGCATTTTAGCCAATTTATCGTTTTCCTTCTTAAGTTCTTTATCTAATTCTACCAATTTCCCGTAACGAATTTCGGCTACTTTATCGAGGTCCCCGGCGTGTTCGGCTCGAGTTTCTTCGCTCTTTAAGCGCTCTACCTCTTCTTTTATCCTTCTCATGTTTTCTATTATATCTTTTTCGCCCTGCCATTTGATTTTCATAGAAGATGATTTTTCTTTTAAAGAAGCTATATCTTTTTCTATTTTTCCAAGTCGTTTCTTTGAAGAGGCATCTTTTTCCTTCTTTAGGGCCTGTTTTTCTATTTCGAGCGTAGTAAGCTGGCGCTCTACCTCATCAATTTCTGTGGGGAGGCTATCCATTTCCATTCTTAATTTTGAAGCCGCCTCATCCACAAGGTCTATGGCCTTATCGGGCAAGTGTCTATCGGTTATATATCTATCTGATAAAACGGCGGCGGCAATAAGAGCGTTATCTTTTATGCGCACTCCGTGATAAACTTCATATCTTTCTTTAAGCCCCCTCAATATGGAAATGGTATCTTCCACGGTGGGCTCTCCCACAAAAACGGGCTGGAATCTTCTCTCAAGCGCTTTGTCTTTTTCTATGTGTTTTCTATATTCATCAAGGGTGGTGGCTCCTATGCATCGCAAATCACCCCGGGCCAGGGCAGGTTTAAGCATGTTGGAAGCATCTATGGCGCCTTCGGCCGCTCCGGCGCCCACCAGGGTGTGTAATTCGTCGATAAAAAGTATAATCTTGCCTTCGGATTTCTCTATTTCATGAATCACGGCTTTAAGCCTGTCTTCAAATTCCCCCCTGAATTTAGAACCGGCCACCAGCGCCCCCAAATCCAGGGCAACTATTTTTTTATCCTTAAGAGACGTGGGTACGTCTTGGTTTGCTATCCTGCGGGCCAAGCCTTCCACTATAGCAGTTTTCCCCGTGCCTGCTTCTCCTATTAAAACA
>CAYUDR010000105.1:2204-4487 GCA_964443705.1 uncultured Planctomycetia bacterium
TAATTCTTCTTATTTCATCATCCCTGCCTATAACCGGATCCAATTTCTCCTTGCGGGCAAGCGAGGTAATATCTCTCGTATATCTATCCAATGCCTTGTATTTAGCTTCGGCGTTGGCATCCCGGGCATTATGAACGCCTCGGATATCTTTTAATACCTTCAATATGCTTTCTTTATTAATATCATATTTTTTAAATAAATCGAGAAGTTCTTTGTTCTTAGTCTGTAAAATCGCCAATATCAAATGCTCGCTTGAAACATATTCATCTTTAAACGAAGATGCCTCTTTGCGCGCTATTCTTAATATGTTGTTTAGGTCGTTTGAAAAATAGACCTGCGCCCTTTCTCCTTCCACTGAAACTCTCTGCGAAATAATACCATCTAAGTCTTTAATAAAAGACGGAACTGATGCGCCGAGTTTTTTAAATATAGCCTCTCCTATACCGTTTTCCTGTTTCAAGAGAGCAAGCAAAAGATATTCCGGCCCGATTTCCTGGTGGGAATGGTCGCGCGCCATATTAACCGCTTCTTCTATGGCCTCTTGTGCTTTTAGGGTAAATTTATCAAATTGCATTACTGCTTTCCTTTATGTTAATTTATAAAAATTTTCAGTTACAAGCATCATCCCTTGGAAGCCCATCAATTACAAAAATAAAGGGGGTGCCCGTGCCCTGCTTCATTACTCTGAAGGTACATCTATAGGTTTGGCCCGGTTTAATCTTATATTTTTTTATATATTTGGCGTTGGGATATAGGCCATTGGCTAATTTAAACAAATGTTCCCCGGCTGCAAACCTGCGGCCCCACTTTTCCTTTATTATTTCTTCCTTTATTACTTCTTCTGCTTCCCCTCCTTCATCAAGCTCCAACTCCTCTTCCTTATCAGGCTCAAAGGAAAACCATACTTCATATCCTTCGCTTCTACCGGCGACTTTGGCCTGCGCCTTTGACTTTTCGGTTTTCTTAACTTCGGTGATGGTAGCCACTCCCCTATAGTTGGAATATAGAGAGGTGCCGGTTCTTTTTTTCATCTCTTGAATTTTTCTGGCGCTGGATACGCCAAAGGTAAGCATAAGTACACCAAAAATTACTAAAAAAATACTGATTATCTTTTTCATGTTCTTTTTTTACTTAACGTGTTTTTTCTGCCATGGTTAGGTGTTTTTCGATGGCTCCCTGACAAATATCGCGCAGATGTTTTCTTTGAGAATGATTTTCTTCACTCCCGGTTTTATCGACATGAATTGGCTTACATACATTTACTTCCACTGCTATCCTGCGCAGTTTGAGCACGCCGAGCAGATGAGAGAAAAGCTCCATGTCCCCGTACCAATAAATGAGGTCTTTGTTTTTATCTGTAAGTTTTTCGGAGTTTATCTCTTTATACTTTATTGCCAGAGGAACTATTTCACACTTGGCCGCTAATGGCGCGGCAAAAAAAGAAGATTTAAAAGGAAGAAGTGTTTTACCATCGGTGGATGTCCCTTCAGGGAAAAGAATAACATTCACCTTGCTGGCGAGAAAAGATACAATTTTGCCAACCTCTTTGTGAATATTGGAAGAGCTGATTCTATTTACAAATATTGTATTAGATAAAAAGATAAGGGTCCCCAAAAAGGGCCATTTGCGCATCTCCGTTTTTCCTATAAACACTAACGGAGATAAACTGTTTGCAACTACACCATCAATATAGCTTAAGTGGTTACATATAAAAAGCACCCCTCTTTTTTTAAGGAGTTCTTTTTCGCCTGTCACCTTTACTTCTATGCCCAGAATAAAAGCAAATATTTTCGTAAAGAAATGAACCGTGTAAGCCACAAGGGATTTCTTTCTGGCGGAAGAAAACATAAAGAGACATCTTAGAAAAGCCAGGGAAAAAATGCATAAAAAAATGCTCAAAAATAAAAATATAATCTTTAGCAAACGCATCATAAAAACTTATTTATATAAGAAAGGTTCATCTTCTTCATATCAAGTATCATAAAAAAATCGGCGGTATCAAACGTCTTGTCCCACACCGGCTCCCCACAAACACAAGCGCCCATTTTTAAATATATTTTTATTAAAGAAGGCAGCAAGGTCATAATTCTTTTCTCATCAACATCTTTGGCGTTCTTATCATAAGGGTAGCTTCCCCCCTCAAGGGGGTAGGCCCTGATAGCAGGCGACGAAAAACATCTATTTTGAAAAAACCTGAAAATCTCACCCACTTTCTGAGGTCGGGGATGATCTACGCTCGCACATCCAAATACATATTTTACTTTATTGGCTTTGACATAAAAA
>CAYUDR010000106.1:0-4454 GCA_964443705.1 uncultured Planctomycetia bacterium
CGCCTTACAAACAAATTATTGGCGCATTATGGCATTAAAAAAAGGTTGATAAGTTATTTCGAATATAATAAACTAAAACGGTCACGCCAGTTAATAGAACTTTTAAAAGACGGTCAATCTATCGCCCTGGTGACCGATTCAGGTACTCCGGCCATCT
This sequence comes from uncultured Planctomycetia bacterium, assembly GCA_964443705.1. Taxonomy (GTDB): domain Bacteria; phylum Omnitrophota; class Gorgyraeia; order DAOVKU01; family DAOVKU01; genus DAOVKU01. Next base: position 158 of record CAYUDR010000106.1, read on the forward strand.
CAGACCCCGGGTTTTATATTACCAGGGAGGCTAGTCGGGAGGGTATTAGAATAAGCCCCGTGCCGGGACCCTCTGCTTTAATTGCGGCCTTATCTGTGAGCGGGATGCCCACGGATAGATTTATCTTTGAAGGATTTTTGCCCCCAAAACAAATTGCCCGGAGAAAAAAACTCCTCTTATTAAAAGAAGAAAAACGCACTATAATTTTTTATGAAAGCACATACCGCCTGAGTAAAACCCTTTCTGATATTAAAGATATTTTTGGTGATATAATTATTTGTATATGCAAGGAATTAACCAAAGTATACGAAGAGGCAAAAAGAGGCAAAGTTTCTGAATTACTGGATTATTTTAGCGGCGTAAAGCAGAAGGGCGAATTTGTCATTATAATACCAAAGCGTTCACCCCGCCCCACCCCAGACTAATCATGCAGCAGACGAGGATAAGCAGAGGTGAGAATACATAAGAATAAACCATGAAAAAGATTGCAGTTTTTGCTTCAGGCAACGGTACCAATTTCCAGGCCATTATTGACGCTGTGTCAGCAGGAAAGGTGAAGGAAGGCAAAGTTTGTGTTCTTGCTTGCGATAATCCCGAGGCCTTTTGTTTGCAGCGCGCAAAAAAGGCCGGCATAAAAACAGTTGTGATTGAGAGAAAAAATTTTGACACCAAAAAAAAATTTGAGGAAGAAATTTCAAAGGCGCTAAAAAAAGAAAAAATCGATTTAATTTGCCTGGCCGGTTTTATGAGAATTTTATCGACAGATTTTATAAAAGAATATAAAGACAGAATATTAAATATTCACCCGGCGCTCCTGCCTTCTTTTAAAGGGGCGCGTGCCGTAAAGGATGCTTTGGCTTGTGGAGTTAAAATAACGGGGGCCACAGTTCATTTTGTAACCGAAGAGCTCGATAATGGGCCAATTATTATTCAAGGGGCAATTAAAATATCGCCGGAAGATACCGAAGAAAGTTTGCTTGAGAAAGTGCACAGCCAGGAACACGAAATTTATCCCCGGGCTATCGACCTTTTCTGCCGGGATAAGTTAAAAATAACCGGCCGGAAAGTGAAAATTTTAGAATAAAAATTAGAGACCGCTTGACTTTTAAAATAAAATTTTTTATACTACTTGTTAAATAATATTAATAATATTGAAAAAAGAGGTAGAAAAAATGCAGGCAAAAATAGAGAAGGTGAAAGCCAGAGAAATTTTAGATTCCAGGGGTAATCCAACCATTGAAGTGGATTTGATGGTTGCGGGGGGCTTTTGGGGTAGGGCAGCTGTTCCTTCGGGGGCTTCGACCGGAGAACACGAGGCCCTTGAGTTGAGGGATAAAGACCCCGGTCGTTATTGCGGCAAAGGAGTTTGTAAAGCGGTCAAAAATGTAAATGAAATCATCGCGCCCAGGATAAAAGGCAAAAACGCCCTTTCTCAAAAGGAAATTGACAAATTTTTGATTGATATTGATGGCACGCAAAACAAATCAAAGCTGGGCGCCAATGCCATTTTAGGCGTTTCCCTGGCTATGGCCAAAGCCGCCGCGGCTTTTAAGGGGCAACCCCTTTATGAATATCTAAGTGGCGGTGAAGGCAGAGTTCTCCCAGTGCCGATGATGAATATTTTAAACGGTGGTCAACACGCAGATAATAATGTAGATATACAGGAATTTATGATAATGCCGGCTGGCGTTGATTCTTTTTCAAGTGCTGTGCGCGCTGCTTCTGAAACCTTCCATGCTTTAAAATTGATACTTAAATCAAAGGGTTTAAGCACTTCGGTTGGCGATGAAGGAGGATTTGCTCCGGATTTAAAATCAAACGAAGAAGCCATAGTTATAATTCTCCAGGCCATAGAAAAGGCCGGCTATAAACCGGGCCGCGATATTTATATAGCCCTGGATTCGGCCGCATCTTCTTTTTATAAAGACGGAAGCTATGTTTTAGAAGCAGAATCGGAGCCACAAATGGATGTCGGTGAACTGATTGATTTTTATAGACGACTCATTGATAAATATCCTATTGTTTCACTTGAAGACGGTCTGGCCGAAGACGATTGGGAGGGATGGGAGGCCTTAACCCTTGCCCTCGGTAATAAAATACAAATTGTAGGAGATGATTTATTTGTTACCAACACCTCGCGCCTTGCCGAGGGGATAAAAAAACACATAGCCAATGCCATTCTCATTAAACTTAATCAGATTGGCACTCTTTCCGAAACGCTGGAAGCAATAGAAATGGCCAAGGTTAATAATTATTCCTCTATAATTTCGCATCGTTCCGGCGAAACCGAAGATGTAACCATTGCTCATTTAGCCGTGGCTACAAACTGTGGCCAGATAAAAACCGGTTCTGTCTCCAGGTCTGACAGAGTTGCAAAGTATAATGAGCTGTTGCGCATAGAAGAAGAACTGGGCAAACGGGCTGTGTATGCAAAAATGAAATGGGCGCAAAAAAGTTAACAATATTCTTTATTTTTCTAGTAGTATTAATATTGGTAGTTATTATTTTTGTGCCCGGATATATTAAATTATCGTCTTTAAAGAACGAAAACCGGAACCTGACGCAACAGATCAAGCGCTTGGAGCAAACCAACCAGGAACTCGAAAAAGAACTCAATCTTCTCGGAGAAGACAAAGAACATATAGAAAAAATAGCTAGAGAAAAGTTGGGCTTGACAAAAGAGGGTGAAATAATATATAAAATAGATGAAGAGTAAACTTTCTGATGGAGTTTAGATAGTGGCAGAGTCAAAGATCGGCGACATAGTAGAAGCAGAAGTTTTTAAAGTAACCAGCTTTGGCGCTTTTGTTAAGTTTGCGGAGAAAAAAGGCCTTATTCATATTTCTCAAGTCTCTGATGTATATATTAAAGATATAAATCAACATTTTAAAGTTGGCGATAAGGTTAAAGCCAGAATAATAAATATTAGTCAAGACGGAAAAATCGACCTTTCTCTTAAAAAAGACAAAACACCTACTAATAAATTTGAACCCAAGAATTTCAAATTTTCTGATTTTGAGCAGAAATTAAAAAATTTTTTAAAGAAAAGTCAGGAAAAGCAAAACGATTTAAAAAAAAATATAGAAACCAAACAAACCAAAAGGCGGCGCAAATAGGCGCGGGGTAGAGCAGTCTGGTAGCTCGTCGGGCTCATAACCCGGAGGTCGCTGGTTCAAATCCAGCCCCCGCTACCATTGTTATTTTTGTTTAAAATTGCGAAAACCAGAGATGAGGAGAAAAAATGATTCTCCGGAAAATTTGGTATAAATGGAGAAGAGTAAAACTTCCTTTCGCCGAACGAAGAGAATACCTGAGATTAAACGCCTCCGTTCCCATCAAATATGCAGTGATAACTAAAGGGAAACATACCATTTCTCATCCCGCCAAGCATGACACTCAAAGTAAAGATATTGGTGGCGGGGGATTAAAAATAGAAGTTCCCTTATTGGTCGATGAATTTCTTATGACCAAACATTTGCTTAAAGTTGAAATGGCCCTTCCCGACGGGCAACCCGAAATTCATGCCATAGCCAGGATGATTTGTGCTGAAAGGGACAACTCAAAAGACAATTATCACTTAAGATTATGTTTTGTTGAAATAGATGAAAAGGATAAAGAAAGAATAATTAAATTTGTAAAAAAAAGTTTAAAAAAGGAATAGGCTTGAAAGTGAAAACAAGCGAATTTCGAAAAGGAGCGGGGAAATTAATTTCCCGCTATTTATTTATAAAGAAGATAATATTTAAAGCTATTTTGATTTTTATCCTGGGTTTTACCTTGAGCGGCTGTGCCTTACTGGGGCTTTTATTGCGGCTGGCGCCCCTTGCAGCGGCTGTATTGGTTGAGTATTCGCCGCCGGTTCAGGTGGAAGAGAAACAAATCTTATGTGTTAAGTCACAGCATTACATTGAGAGGCAAGCGGGGCAAACGCATATTGTAAAAAGTGAGTATTTTTTAGTTATGCTGGATAATAAAGGAGAAGAAGTTGCTATTGCTCCTTTGGAAGTCGGGCAAGATTATTTTGAGGCAGAAAAATTTGTCATAACCAAAATCAACGAAGAGACCTTTTCGCTAAATCTGCTGGATAAAAAACTGAACAAAGATTGGGAAGTTGAAATCAGAGAATTCTCAGTCCTCAGTTGCCAACCACACCAGCCTTATTCCACCCTCCATTAGTACCGATATTCTGTTGTAGAAAATTAAAACATACTCTCTTGGCTAATTTTGAGATAAACCCGGAATTATAGAGAGATAGATTGACGATAACTGAAAATCTGTGGTGCCGAGGGTGGGAGTC
>CAYUDR010000107.1:0-4400 GCA_964443705.1 uncultured Planctomycetia bacterium
CCGCTTATTTTTCCCCGCGGCCCTTCTCTTAAAGTGCGTGTGTGTGTAGAGCGAGGAAGCATGCCATATTCGGCTGTTACCCAGCCTGTACCTGTATTTCTCAGGAAATGAGGCACTCTATCATCCACGCTAGCGGTACAGATTACTTTTGTATTTCCCATCTCAATTAAACATGAACCTTCCGCATATTTTATATAGTTTTTAGTTATTTTCACCGGTCTCATTTTTTCAAATCTTCGTCCATCCGAACGCATTTTACAAACCTCCGTTGTCTTTTGTCGTTAATTGTATATACTCTTGCCTCTGGAATCAATAGCTACTACGGCAGGAAAATTTTCAACTTCTAAATAAAATATAGCCTCGGGGCCAAGCTCCCTGTATTTGATAACATTTGCTTTTTTCACTCTCTTTGAAAGATAAGCACCGCATCCCCCGGGAGCTACCAAGTAGATGGCCTTAAATTTTTTTATGGCACTTGTGACCTCCTGCCCCCGCCCTCCTTTGCCCATGGTAGCTGCCAGGCCAGCTTTAAGCAATGAGGGCGTAAATTTATCCATTCTGGATGAAGTGGTCGGGCCGCAGGAACCGATGGTTTTTCCTTTTGGGGTATTAGTGGGGCCGGTATAATAAATTATCTGCCCCTTTAAATTAAAAGGCAATTTCTTCTTTTTCTTTAAAGAAGAAAATAATAACTTATGAGCTAAATCCCTAGCGGTAAAAAGCCTGCCCGTTATCAAAACTACATCGCCGGCCTTTAATTGCCTTATAACTTCTTTTGTCAGCGGCGTAGTAATTTTTATTTCTTTCATTTTTATGACTTTCTTTGCTTTACCTTATCTAATAGCTAATATTTTAAATTGTGGCTGTGGCACTTCGTGTGGCATGACAGCTAATGCTGATGGCCACCGGTAAACCCGCAATGTGAGTGGGGTCCGTTAAAATCTTTACAGCTAAAGCTGTGTGCTTACCTCCAAAGCCCATAGGCCCTAACTTAATTTTATTTACTTCTTTTAATACTTTGCCTTCCAGTCTGGATAGAATGTGAGAAGAATTAACTTTTGCTATATTACAACAGAGTGCCTTTTTGGAAAGAATAACTGCTTTATCGAGTGTCCCTCCCATACCAATACCTATGATAAAAGGCGGGCAGGCTGCCGGCCCGGCTCTCCTGGCCGTATCAACAATAAAATCAATTATTTCTTCGGCCTCAGCAGTTGGCTTAAACCATTTTAATGCGCGAAACTTTTCCGCGGCAAAACCCCTTGGCACCTACCGTCGGTCTATTTTTTCACCCCGCTTTATATCTACATAAATAACAACAGGCGTAAATTGAATATCTTTTTTTCCGCGCAATGGATCCTGTATAATAGACCGCCTAAAACCACTTTTTTTATAAGCGGCCTTTATGCCTTTATTGACAGCAACATCTAAAGCCCCTCCTTTTAAAAAGACTTCCTGGCCAAGTTCTACAAACACAACAGGCAGGCCCGTATCCTGGCAAATAGCCAGCTTTTCTCTTGCGGCTATTTCGGCGTTTTCTATAATCTGGCCGAGGGCCATTTTAGCCAAAGGCCTTTTTTCATCCAAGAAGGCTCCTCTAAGTCCAGCCATTATATCTTTTCTTAAGATTGTATTAGCTTTTATTGCTAAACTTTCTATCAATCTTTCTATTTTTTTTACCGGGACTATTCTCATCTCTTCCTATATTCTGCGCTTACAGTTGTCTGGATACCGCCTCTTACATTAAAAACACCTTCTATTTTTAAAAGCCGGGGGGCGGCGGCCAGTTTTATATCATCTAAAATCCTGTTTACCACATGCTCATGAAAAATTCCGAGATTACGATAGGCAAATATGTACTCTTTAAAAGATTTTAATTCAATGCATAACTTATCGGGGATATACTCAACATAAATACAGGCAAAATCCGGGAGGCCTGTCTTCGGGCAAAGGCAGGTAAATTCCGGCACTTCTAAGTAAACCTTATAATCTCTCTGCGGATATTTGTTCTCCCATGTCGCAATACTGGGGAGTTTAAGTTTTCTTATCTTTTCCTCCAACCCCTTATAACTGGATTTTTTCCTCATCATCTCACTCCCAGCTTCTTATGCATCTGCGGTATAATTCTTGTGTCTTTTAAAAATTTTAACGCATAACTCTGAAAAAGTAAAATCTTTTCTTTATCAGGCTCCTTTACCCTCCCCACCTTCGTGGCCGGCTGAATAACAAAAGGCATCTCTCTGTTTATGGCCTTCACTAATCCAACTGCTTTTTTAAAACAGGAGAAATTTGTTTTTTTGGTCACTACTACTTTTACAAACACTTTTTTGTTTGAGGCAATTTTAAGAAATTTTTTATGTTTTATAAAATAACTTCTAAGTCCTGTCGAAGACGGCAATTTAATATCCATAGCGATAAAATCAGTATATTTTTTGACAAGACTTAAATTCTCCGGCAAAGTGCCGTTGGTCTCAAGATAAATTAAAAAACCCTTTTCTTTTAACTCCTTAGAAAGCGTTTTTAAAAACTGCGGGTATAAAAGGGGCTCGCCGCCCGTCAAACTTACAGAATGGGGTCTTGTTTTTTTACTTAACTGCTTTATGAGTGTAATTATTTCGCAAATTCCCAAGTCAGATTTTCTATGAGCCGGCTCATCACAGAAGGCGCATTTTCCTAAATTACATCCTGAAAATCTGACAAATATCTGCGGAACACCCACAAAAATACCTTCACCCTGAATGGAAGAAAAAATTTCAGAAATAGGAACTTTGTTCATTTTGGTTTTACTACCGGATCTATAAGGCCGGCTTCTCTAAAACCCCTGGCCCTTAAAATGCAGCTTTCACACTTACGGCAGGGAATCTTGCCTCCGCGATAGCATGACCAGGTTAATTCTAAAGGCACCTTAAGACGTTTGGCCAACTTTATTATCTGAGCCTTGCTTTTAAAAAGCAGCGGGGCTTTAATCTTAATGGCCTTTGCCTGCAGGCCGCTTTTTGTACCCAGCCGTGCCATTTTTTGAAAGGCTTTTAAAAAAGCTGGCCGGCAATCAGGATAACCGGAATAATCAACAACGTTGGCTCCTATAAAAATATGCGTGCATTTTCCGGCCTCAGCCCAGCTTAAGGCAAAAGATAAAAAGATTATGTTTCGGGCGGGAACATAGGTTAAAGGAATTCTTTTCCCGATTTTTTCTTCTTTAATATAGCTTATGGGTTTTAGAGGGCTGGTGAGGGCGCTGGCCCCTTTGGGTATATCAATTTTTATAACTAATAATGGAGAGTCGGCTCCCCTGGCAATCTTTCTGGCACTTTCAATTTCCCTCTTATGCTTCTGCCCGTAATCAAAGGTGAGGCAAAAACATTTAAACTTTTTCTTCCGGGCATAAAGAAGAGTTGTGGCCGAATCAATTCCGCCTGAGAGAAGGACAATAGCTTTCTTCATCACTCTTTATAAATAGCGCAAGCTTTATCTGTTTCCCAAATCCCAACTTCAGCCAGAACCAGATGAGGATAAGATTTTTTCAGTTGCCCGGCAATTTTATCAAATATGTATTTTGCTATTACTTCGCTGGTGGGATTATGCTTTTTAAAAAAGGTCAGTTCATTTAAGTGGGTGTGATCCAGTTTTAAAATAATACTTTTCAAAATTTTCCTTAAATCTTTGAAATCCACTGCCAGGCCGCGCTTATCTAAATGCGGGGCAGAAACTTTAACCCAAACTTTATAATTATGTCCGTGTAAGGCCTCACACTTGCCTTTATAATTTCTTAAGTTGTGTGCAGCAGCAAAATCCTCTCCAATCATTATTTCAAACATTGTTAATCCTCTTTATATTAATTATCTTTCTGCCTAAAAACTTAGAGCCCTCTTTTGAAAAAATTCTGGGCTCATCACTGACAAAAAATTGATATTTCGGCCCATGAGAAGCTCCGGCTCTCAATCCTTTTTCTATCAGCTGGCGCCTGACTTCACTGGCCACTGATGCAGCAGAGTCAATTAATCCTACTTTTGGCCCCATTACCCCGGCAATAACTGACTTAATTAAAGGATAGTGGGTGCAGGCCAATATTAAAGTATCTATTTTTTTACTTTTCAAAGGTTCAAGATAATCATAAACAATTGCCTTGGTTATTTTTTTATTTAACCAACCCTCTTCAACCAAGGGCACAAAGAGCGGACAGTTTAGGGCAAAAACTTTTACTTTACTCCTGTAACCGGTTAAGGCCTTTTGATAAACACCGCTTGAGATAGTAGCCCTGGTGCCAATTACACCAACTCGCTCATTTTTGGTTTTTAATAAAGCTTGTTTTACGCCCGGTTCTATTACACCTGTAATTGGTATTTTAAAGGTGCGCTTTAATAAATTGAGCGCTAAACTGGAAGACGTATTACAGGCAA
>CAYUDR010000108.1:0-4373 GCA_964443705.1 uncultured Planctomycetia bacterium
TTTTGTTCGTTCAAATTTTTCTTTAGCCATTGTATCCTCCTTTAATAATCCCGCTATTTATCGGCAGAGATCTCCTGCGCGGCTTGAAATCCACCTCCCGCTAAAGCAAAGTTCGCTTCTGGCAAACATTCTCTGTCGTCTCTGCCTACCTCAAGCTAATATTATTTGTTATCTGCATTCTTCTTTGTCCTGGAGCCCTCGACCGGATTTGAACCGGTGGCCTTTTGCTTACCATGCAAATGCTCTACCAACTGAGCTACAAGGGCATAACATAAGTCTACATAAATATTTACGCAAATTAATGTAAAATTTAGACAGACTATCCCTTTTTAATTTGGTAAAGTTTATATTTTAACAAAAACTATTTATTTGTCAAGTACTTTTTTTATTTTTTTTTAAAATATTTTTTTTTAAAAAAATAAAGGCTTTCTTGAGGTTATGAAAATATTTTATATCAGTACTTTATTGTTATCTTAATTTAACTAAAAAATGGAGCGGGTGAAGGGAATCGAACCCTCATGAACAGCTTGGAAGGCTATCGTTCTACCATTGAACTACACCCGCCTACGCCTTGCTTCGGCGGGCAAGCCCGCCTATGTGTGGCTTGCCATCCGTAGCTTTTAAATATTTTAAAAAGCGGAGAATGGTGGGCAGGGAAGGATTCGAACCTCCGAAGGCATCGCCAGCAGATTTACAGTCTGCCCTCGTTGACCACTTGAGTACCTGCCCAAATGGTTCAGTAGAAAGTAAACTACAGTTAATAAATAATGAGCAAAAAACTTTCTACTATAGTCTTATAGTCTTATTTAATTTATGGAGCCCAGGATAGGAATCGAACCTACAACCTGAGGTTTACAAAACCCCTGCTCTACCGTTGAGCTACCTGGGCTGGTTCTTGCCTATCTATTTTAGCTTAATAAATTTAACACACAGGAGTTTTGTTGTCAACGGGAAAAAGACAAAAGCACATTAGAATACAAGAACACCAAATATCAGTTAAAATTTTATGTGCGAGGCTTAACCTCGCACAGGGTGATTCAATATGTGCGAGGCAAAACCCTCACACAAGGTGTGGCTTCTAATTCTTTCTATGCTTGCTGCTTAATTTTTCTAAAGGCAAGCGGTAAATAGTCAATCAAATCGCCGGCAATTAAACTCAACTGTCCCTTATCTTTAAGAGCTAAATCGCCTGCTAAGCCGTGCGCGTAAGCGCCGAGTTTAGCGGCCTCAAATTCTCCTATACCCTGAGCCAAAAAAGAACCAATTATTCCCGCAAGAACATCTCCGGCCCCGGCGCTAGCCATTCCGGAGTTACCGGTATTATTGACATAAAAATTTTTTCCCTCACAAACCAGTGTCTCATATCCTTTAAGGACAAGAGTAAGATTATAATTATTGGTAAAGCTTTTGGTTAAATTAGTTCTGTTTTTTTGAACAAAAGAAGTCTTTTTTTTTATAAGCCTGCCCATTTCGGCCGGATGCGGTGTTAAAACTACAGGTCCTTTCGCCTTTTTTAAAATAGGTGCGTGCCCATCAAGGGCATTGATGGCATCAGCATCAATTACCATGGGTATATTCAGTTCAGTTATAATTTTGCGGATAAACCTCTGGGTTTCTTTTTGTCTTGAAAGACCGGGGCCAATGGCTAAAGCACTACAACTTTTAGAAAAATTTTTAATATTTAAAAAAGAACGTAAGCTTAAAGTTTTATCTTTAGTTTCAGCTAATGGTTTTTTTATAATTTCGGTTAGCTTTACTTCCATAATCTCAAACAAGCTTTTAGATATTCCCAAAGTTACCATGCCGCAACCGCTCCTTAAAGCAGCCATACAAGTCAAAGCAGCTGCCCCAGTCATGCCCGGGGAACCAGCTATAACAAACAGATGACCAAAACTGCCTTTATGAGAATTTCGGGGACGATTAAAAAGAATGTTTCGTGTGGATGAAGAAATATTAATCATTATCTATTTTTTATCAGAATACAACTTGCCACAGCGAAATTTTTTGAGTGAGACATACTGATAACAATCTCATTTAATTTTCTCTTCTCGCATAACTTTTTAAAATTTCCCTTTAGTTTAATTCTCGGCTTTCCGTCTTTGTCGTTTGAAACTTCTATAGAACTGAGGTCAATAGACTTACCCCAACCATTGCTAAAAGCTTTTATGGTAGCTTCTTTGGCGGCAAAACGACCGGCTAAATGCTGATAAGGGAACCTTTTTTTAAATGAATAAGCTATTTCTTTGGGAGCAAAAATTTTTTTAAGAAAATTATTTCCCCACTTCTTATGGGCTTCTCTCATCTGTTTAATTTCAACTATATCAATACCTGAACCTTCAATCATCTTATTTCCATTATCTGCTTCATTTCCCTAATCGCTTGAGATATACCTACAAAAATCGCGCGCGAAATTATGGAATGGCCTATGTTAAGTTCCTCTATGAAATCTATTTTCAGAATATCTATTACATTTTCGTAATTGAGTCCGTGTCCTGCATTTACTATAAGACCCTTACGATGAGCATAGGTAGCGGCTTTGGAAATTTTTTCTACTTCTAACTTTTGCCTTCTTTGACCCGAGGCATTAGCGTACTGACCGGTATGAATTTCGATAGCATCAGCGCCGGCTTTCTTGGAAGCATCTATCTGTTTTAGCTGGGGATCTATAAAAAGACTGGTAAGAATTTTTTTTCTTTTTAAGATGCTAACTGTCTTCTTAATTTTTGAGTAATTAGCCACTACATCCAGGCCGCCTTCTGTAGTAATCTCCTGTCTTTTTTCGGGAACAAGAGTTGCTTGGTCAGGTTTTATATTTCGTGCTATCCTGACTATTTCGGCACTGGTGGACATCTCAAGATTTAACTTTATACGGATTATTCTTCTTAAAAGTTCGACATCTCTTTTTTGTATATGCCGTCTGTCCTCGCGTAAATGCACTGTTATTGCCTGTGCGCCGGCCAATTCACACAGCACAGCGGCGAAAACCGGGTCAGGTTCAAAGGTCTTTCTGGCCTCTCTTAAAGTTGCAACGTGATCTACATTAACTCCGAGTTTAATCATAGCCCTTTTATAACTTCTTCAGAATTTTTTTTAGACGGCCCTTCAAAGCCTCTTATAATTACCTGGCAGGCAGGAGGATTAACCTGTTTACTGACAGTTTTTATATTTTCAGGCAACAAAATCTGTACCGGCAAACTATAAATACCCTCGCCGTTAACATCACTAATATCAACCAGGGCTTTTAAATCACTTTTTTTAACTCTCTCAATTTGATCTTTCTCTCCCCGAAGAAGAATATGTACCTCCTTAGGTGAAACACTAAGTTGATAATTAGCTAAAAGCAGCTTTTCCCTGTTGGCCACCAGCCTGATAGGAATATTTTCAAATGTCTCCTGCATCAATACTTTGGTAATTTCACCATGAATGTAAAACCACAAGACAGTGGCTAAAACCAGAGCAACAAGCTTAAAACCAAGATTATTTAGTAGCCATCTCTTCATAAAGCTCCTCTAACATTTCATCTTGCCCCGCTCTTCTCTTTTGTTGAAAATATAAACCCTTCAAAAGTTTTATAAGTTTTTTATCATCAAGGTTTCTTATCATTTTTCCGCCAAGCGCAAGCGACATTATGCCAGTTTCTTCACTGACGATAATAACAATGGCGTCGGTCTCTTCTGTCAGGCCAATAGCTGCCCTGTGCCTTGTTCCAAGTGTCTTGCTAACTTTAGGATTATCTGTTAAGGGGAAAAGGCAACCAGCTACTATAACTCTATCTTCTCTAATAATAATTCCTCCATCATGCAAGGGCGTGTTTGGCATAAAGACGGTGGCAATAAGCTCTGAAGTTACCTTGGCATCAAGTGGAACGCCGCTTTCTGCATATACTTTCAAACCAATTTCTCTCTCAAGGGCTATTAATGCCCCTATTTTCTTCCTGGCTAAAATCGCCGCGCCCCTTACAACTTCATATATCACCTTTTCTTCTTTAGCAAACAAACTGAAAAATGGGCTTTGCCCCAATCTTGCGAGCCCCCTCCTTAACTCCGGCTGAAAAATTATTAAAAAGGCAATAACAAAAAAAGTAAATACATGGCGCAAAATCCAGTTAATTACATCCAGTCCTAATTTCTGGGTAACAAAAAAAGCTACTATTAAAATCAGAAGTCCTTTTAAAACTTGCTCGGTGCGCGTGCCCCTGATAAAAAGAAGCAATACATAAATGGCATACCCCAGTATTAAAATCTCAACAATAGGCTTCCATGTTTTTAAAGCTATTTCGAGCAATTGGGGCTCCTTAAAATTTCATCTATAATTTTAATAGCTTGTTTTGTATAAGCCACGTCGTGGACGCGCACTATATCTGCGCCTCTTAA
>CAYUDR010000109.1:0-4356 GCA_964443705.1 uncultured Planctomycetia bacterium
TTTTTATGGAAATTCTTGCGCTTTCCAGCTCCTTTTCTGGGGTGCTTTTCGGTAGGCCTATCATGATCTGATGGCCAAGCTGAAAGCCGTTTTTAGTGATTAGATTAGAAGCCTTTTTTATATGCTCTAAAGAATGGCCTCTTTTTGAGGCTTTTAATACATCCTCTGACATGGACTGGACACCAAGCTCTATGCAGGTTACGCCGTATTTTTTTAAGAGATCCAGGGCAGGTTGGCTTATAAAATCGGGTCTTGTAGATAGCCTTATTCCATGGATTTTTCCGGCTTTTAGAAAAACATTTGCTTCCTTTAAATAAGCGCTTTGCTCACTATCCGGAAGGCCCGTAAAACTACCTCCAAAAAAGCCTATTTCAATATGAGCATCCTTTCGCATGGTTTTTAGATATTTTAAAACGGTCTTTTTGATATCGCTTGGGGTTGAGGCCATGGAATGCCCGGAAATCTTATCCTGCCTGCAAAAAATGCACGAAAAAGGGCATCCTTTATGGGTTATGAAGAAGGGTATAGTGTAGTGCCTTTTCATGGGGTTAAATTATAGCACATACCCCCAATTTTGTCCATTTCGGGGGAGAGGTCGGTTATCCACAGTGGGGAGGAAAAATTGCAAAAAAAATGCTGAATTTGTACACGTTTGCACACCTTGAACGCGGTTCAAGTACACCTTTGTAGCGGTCGCGGAAGCCGACTTATACACATATGGTCGGGTTATACACAACGCCTGATAATATATCTTATGTTAACTTGGTATATAGGGGAGTAGGGGTTCAGGCGGTTTGGATCGGTATGTGTGGCTGGCTGGTTTTAGACCTTACAATTACAGTGTTTTTTGCGGAGAATTTTAATTTGTTCGGAAGGTTTTACTAAATACTTTATCTGTTTCTTGGCGCCTCTTGCCAAGGCATAATCTAAGGGGCTATGATGACTATACCCCCGGTTCTTGAGTTCCTTTATAAGGGCTTTATGCCTTAAATACAGGGCTTTTAAACGGCCCCTCCAGCGCATGGTTTCAGGGTGTTTTGAGTAGCCTTTTTTACCCTTAGTTAGTATGCTCCAGATTGCATGTAATTCGCGGTGTTCTCCAAGTAAGTGTTGTCTGCAAAGCTTTTTTGGTGGCAGATCCCAGATTCTCATAGTAGCAATATTTTATCTTTTTACGCTCCTTTTATCAACCAAAAACCCCCCTTAGCCTCTCCCCTACTGTGTAGCCCTAAAAAAACCACCCTGACCGGGGCGGTCAGGGTGGTTAAACTAGAGGCCAAATAGTCCCTAAAAACAGCCCTATAATAGGTCTATTAAAGGTCGCAGATTGCGACCTTGATATTGTATGTTTAATTGGGGTGGAATCCTATTCTTCGCTTTGGCTTTTCGGGTACCACCATAAGCTGCCGAATTGCCTCGAAAATAGTACGAATTTCTTCATCATGTGTTTCGAGTTTTCGTTCTAGTTGCCCCAATTTGTGAGCAAGCTCCTTATGAGTAGAAAGAAACTGTCGAAGTTTAACAAACGCCCGCATAATAGCTATATTTACTTGCATTGCTCTTTCGCCATGAAGAACGCTTGAGAGCATTGCGACACCTTGTTCTGTAAAGGCATAGGGCAAATATCCTCCTAAGTGCTTTTTTGATGGTATCGCATTTTGCGATACCAAAATATCTACTTCTTTAACGCTTAATTGAAACATGAAATCCTCGGGAAAGCGTCTCTTATTCCGTTTTACTTGCTCTCTTAATCTAATGGCTTTAACTTTATAGAGTTTTGCCAAATCCCGATCTAGCATTACTTTTTGTTGTCTTATTAAAAAGATCTTTTGCTCAATTAGCTCGCGCGTTATTAATTCCATATTAGCCTCCTTTCTCCCCTCTCATATATATAAGACAACGAAAAGGCCATTTTGCTGCATTATTTTTTAAGATTTTTAGAAGATCTGGAATGGAACAGCCTCCCCCTCCCCTATTCAACAGGGCGATTCGGAGGCGGTAGGTCTTTAATTAGGTTATTGCCAATTTTTGAATTACGCGCTTTATTCTTTTTCTTACTACGGCTTTGATAGGCTCTGCTCTCATGTGGACTCTGAATCCCACATAAAGCAAGACCTTTACAAGTGTAACCGGATCGGCGAATTCACAATTTTCAATCTTTGAAATATGCTGTTGCGTAACACCTACCTGCTCAGCCAAATCACCTTGCGTGATATCGTTGCTTATTCTATAAGCGATGATCTTTTTTACCAAACCGAGTTTTTGTTGTTCAAGCTCATATAACTCTTTAAAATAAGGATCATTTAGCTTTTGCTTTAAATGTACATCTACTTTTTCAAGCTTATATTTCATATAAATTACTCCTTCGAATAATTGGCTAAAAACTTTTTTCTATCTTTAAGGGCAATTTTCAGTATTTGCTTAGGTGTTTTTTGTGTTTTTTTGATAAAGCCATTAGTAAAAATAACTTTGTTTTTATAAAAGAAAAAATAAAGAACTCTTATTTTTCCTTCTTTTCCGGAGAACCTTAATTCAAATACCCCATCCTTGAGATATTTTGCGTGCGGCTCTGGTAACTTATGTCCGAATCTTTCTAAAAGGTCTTTTTTATCAAAGAACCTCCTTTGCGTCCATAGATCTAAAGAATCAATAAATTCCTTTGCCGGCTTTCGGCCACCTTTTACTAAATAGTTGCATTCCATAGCCTTGCCACTGGCCTCAGCCTAAAACAAGTATACAACTAAATAGTTGTATAGTCAAGCTTTTAAAATAACCTTTTTTATCCCTAACCCACATAATATCCCCTCTCATATATATAAGACAACGAAAAGGCCATTTTACTGCATTATTTTTTAAGATTTTTAGAAGATCTGGAATGGAACAGCCCCTCCCCCACTGTTGAACAGATTTGGTTTCGGTGAAAAAAGTGCGGGGTTCTCTTTTTTCACCTCAACCCCTGCTTCCAGCAGGGGGCTTGCGCCCAAATCTTATTCATAGGGGGAACCCAGGTTCCCCCTGATGACGGCCGCCTTTGGCGGCCTGTCACCCCCTCCTTACGGGCTGGTTAAAATGCTTTATTTAGACCTCTTTTAGTGCTAAAATAGCCCTTACAAAAAAGGAGATAAGTCATGACAAAAAAAACCTTAAAAAATACCAAAAAAAGATTCCCGATTTTCATAGCTATAATAACCCTTATTGCCTTGGCCGCAGTCATTTTTTATCCTAAACCAAAGCCATCCTTTAGCCCTGAAATCCAGCAAAAACTAGACACCTTTTTAACCGAATCCCTGGCAAAATACAAAGCCCCGGGGCTTATGGTAGGAATCTGGAGTCCTGAAGGATCCTGGATAGGTACCAAAGGAACCCGTGATATAGCCACTGGTGAGCCCATGGATCCAGCCTATAGAACCCGCATCGGAAGCGTTACCAAGACCTTTACAGGAACCGTTATTTTACAGCTTGTAGATGAAGGTAAAATAGGTCTTGATGACACCCTTGATAAGTACCGGCCATATATCCCAAACGCGGATAAAATCACTATAAAACAACTGCTTAATATGACAAGCGGTATCTACAACTATCTTGAAATTGACCGGATCGGAAAGGCCATATTTGCCGACCGTTTTAAGGAGTGGGACCCCAAAGAGCTGGTAAATGCAGCCATTGAAGAAAAGCCTTATTTTGAGCCAGGTGCGGGATTTCACTACTCTAATACTAACACCGTAATCCTTGGAATGATCATTGAACAGATCACAGGTAATGCGGTCGGTGATGAAATAAACACCCGCATTATAAAAAAATTAGGCCTGAAAGACACGATATTTCCAACCACAAGTGAGATTCCGGGTAACCATATACACGGCTATTCTGACCTTGAAAATAAAGCTGAATTGGTTGACTGGACAACCCAGAATGTATCCTGGGGCTGGACTGCCGGGGCTATGATCTCCAATATGTATGACCTGAAAACGTACGCAAAAGCCCTTACGGATGGCACATTCTTAAGCAAAGAACTCCAAGAAAAAAGGCTTACAGAATGGGTAGATGTTAAGAAAAAGACCTTTGATTTTGTACAATACGGGCTTGCTGTATTTAATGCGGCAGGCTTTATAGGCCATAATGGCGAGCTTCCGGGCTACATAACAGGCGCCTTTTATAACCCTGAAAAAGACATAACCATAGTTATAATTTCTAATATATATGAGCGTGATAGGGCTATATTGGAGATTTTTGAGGGTTTAGTAACGATTGTCTGGCCGGACATTGAGCTAAAGTAGCTCTTTCTGAGCCTGGCTTATGCCTTTCATGGCTCTTTTGTCAGACATTATTTCCAGCGTTTCTACCAGGCTTTCATAC
>CAYUDR010000110.1:0-4263 GCA_964443705.1 uncultured Planctomycetia bacterium
CTAATAGAATCGGCCAGGGTATCGAGTTTGATTATACCTGCGTGCATGCGGCCTTTGCCCTGCGTGATAAGGGTTTTGAGTCTATTATGGTTAACTGCAACCCCGAAACCGTCTCCACCGACTATGACACTTCAGATAAACTCTACTTTGAACCTTTAACAGTAGAGGACGTGCTGGCTATTTGCGAAAAAGAAAAGCCCCAAGGCGTTATCGTACAGTTTGGCGGACAGACGCCTTTAAATATCGCACAAGAATTAAAAGATAACGGCGTTAATATCTTAGGTACTACTCCCGAAAGTATTCACCTGGCGGAAGACAGAGAGCGTTTTCGCGAGAAGATGATTGACCTTGGTATTCCCCAACCGGAAAGCGGTATCGCCCGTTCTTTAAAACAGGCCGTCGCTATTGCCGAAAAAATCGGTTATACCCTTATAGTGCGCCCCTCTTATGTTTTAGGCGGGCGGGGCATGGAGATTGTCTATGATGAAGATATGCTTAAAAGTTATGCCGAAGAGGCCATTAAGGTGAACCCGGAACACCCCATGCTTATTGACAAGTTTCTTGAGGATGCCGTTGAAACAGAGGTTGATGCCCTCTCTGACGGTGAAGATACCTTTGTTGCCGCCATTATGGAACACATAGAGCTTGCCGGTGTTCACTCAGGAGACTCTGCCTGCGCTATTCCAACCAGGACTATCAAAGACAAGCACTTAAAAACCATAAAAAAATATACCGCCGCCATAGCCAAAGAATTAAAAGTTGTGGGCCTGATGAATATTCAATATGCTATTTGCGATGATAAGGTCTATATCTTAGAAGCCAATCCCAGGGCTTCACGCACAGTGCCAGTGGTTTCCAAGATAACCGGAATACCCATAGCCCGCGTAGCCACACAGCTGATGCTGGGTAAGAAGATTAAGGATTTCCCTGAGTTAAAGACCCGCAAGCTTTCTTACGTGGGAGTTAAAGAAGCAGTCTTGCCGTTTAATATGTTCCCGGAAGTCGATCCTTTATTAGGGCCTGAGATGAGGGCTACGGGAGAAGTCATGGGAATTGCCGATACTTTTGGACTGGCTTTTTATAAAGCCCAGGAAGCTGCCGGCACCAGACTTCCCTTAAAAGGCAATGTTCTTTTAACCGTGGCTGATAAAGATAAGCTTCATTTAGTTCCCATCGCCGGACGCCTTAAGAAATTTGGCTTTAATATTTATGCTACCGAAGGCACTAGCCGCTTCTTAAAGGAAAATGGCATAGAAAATACAAGGATAAACAAGTTGCACGAAGGCAGGCCTAATATCGCCGATGCCATCAAAAATAAAGAAATTGCCCTTATTATTAATACGCCCGTAGGCCGCAGCAGTAAATATGATGACAGCTATATCCGCACCAGGGCTATACAGCATAAAATTCCTTATATTACCTCATTAACAGCTGCCGAGGCCAGTGTCGAAGGCATTGAGTGTGTAGCTAAAACCAAAATTTTGCCAAAGTCCCTGCAGGATTATTATAAAGAAATTAAGGATTAAAATAACAATGTCTGAAGACTGGGTAGCTATCTTAGATTTCGGCTCTCAATATACCCACCTTATTGCCCGTCGCATAAGAGAATGCGGTGTATATTCAAAGATAGTCCCTTATAATATAAAGACACAAAAACTTTTATCTAATAGGCCGAGAGCCATTATTCTATCAGGTGGGCCTGCCAGTGTTACCAAAAGGTTTAGCCCTGCCTGCCATAAAAATATTTTTGCTCTGAATATTCCTGTTTTGGGTATCTGTTACGGCGCCCAGCTTATGGCTAAGGTTTTGGGTGGTAAAGTTATCTGCGCTAAGGCCAGAGAATATGGTAAAACAAACCTTAAAACTAAATCCGGCAATAGTTTATTTAAGGGCTTGTTAAAAAAAGAGACGGCTTGGATGAGTCATGGAGATAAAATTACTAAACTGCCGCGGGCATTTGAAATAATTGGCTCAACCGACAACGCGCGCATTGCCGCCATGGCGAATATAGACAAAAAGCTCTATGGCCTTCAATTTCACCCGGAAGTAGCGCACACACCAAAAGGCAAAAGGATATTAAAGAATTTTCTTTTTGGTGTAGCCGGTTGTAAGCGTGGCTGGAATACGCATTCGTTTGTGAAGAGTTCAGTTCAGATATTAAAAGAGAAAATAGGATGCGAGAAGGTTCTGTGTGGTTTGAGCGGAGGAGTGGATTCTTCAGTTTTGGCCTTGTTGTTACATAAAGCAGTGGGCAAGAATTCAATAGCCGTTTTTATCGATAATGGCCTATTGCGCAAGGATGAGGCTAAGCTCATTAAAGAGAGATTTAAAAATAATTATCATCTTAATTTAAGAGTTGTCAATGCGCAGGATGTTTTTTTAAAAGCTTTAAAAGGAGTGAAGAATCCGGAAGCCAAACGCAAGATTATCGGAAGATTATTTATTAAGGTTTTTGAAAGAGAAGCTAGAAAGTTGGGCAAAATTAAATTTTTAGCCCAGGGCACACTATATCCCGATGTAATTGAATCAAAGTCCCCTTTAGGAGGGCCTTCAGCCACTATTAAGACTCACCATAATGTGGGAGGATTACCTAAAGATTTGAAGTTTGAATTAATCGAGCCGCTTAAGGAATTGTTTAAAGATGAAGTAAGGCTGGTAGGCAGGGAATTAGGTTTCACAGACGATGTTGTCTTGAGGCAACCTTTTCCGGGCCCGGGCTTGGCAGTGAGAATTGTCGGTGCCATTACTAAAAAGAGATTGGATATCTTGCGGCAAGCAGACTGGATTTTAATAGGTGAAATAAAAAGGGCAAAGTTATATCGTAAGGTCTGGCAGTCATTTTGTGTGCTTCTTCCAGTAAAGACAGTGGGAGTAATGGGAGATGAGAGGACGTACGAAAACGTTATAGCCATAAGAGCTGTCCATAGTGAGGATGCTATGACTGCCCATTGGGCGAAACTGCCTTATAAATTACTGGAAAGGATTTCTAACAGCATAATTAATGAAGTTAAAGGTGTAAATCGTGTGGTCTATGATATTTCATCTAAACCACCAAGCACCATAGAATGGGAATAAAACATAAAGAAAGGAGAAACTCGTTAAATGGAAACGCAAGTTAAAGTTGACGTGAAAATGGCAGAGAATTTAGGATTAACCAAAGAAGAATTTGAAAGGATAAAGAAATTAATGGGCAGAACCCCCAACTTTACAGAGCTGGGTGTTTTTTCAGCCATGTGGTCTGAGCATTGTAGTTATAAAAATTCAAGAGGGCTTTTTAAACTTTTTCCCACCAAAGGCAAGCAGGTCTTAGTGGGCGTGGGTGAGGAAAATTCAGGCATTGTGGATATAGGCGATGGCTTGGGAGTGGCCTTTAAAATAGAAAGCCACAATCATCCTTCGGCCGTAGAACCCTTTGAGGCCTCAGCCACAGGTATAGGTGGATGCTTAAGGGATATATTTACTACCGGGGCCAGGCCTGTAGCCGGCTTAGGCGCATTACGGTTTGGAAGCTTAGATAACGAGAAAGTTAAATTTTTATTTAAAGAAGTCATCAGAGGCCTGGCCCATTATGCCAATACAGCCGAGATAAATGCCGTGGGCGGGGATACTTACTTTGATGAAAGTTATGAAGGCAATCCTTTAGTCAATGCCTTTAGCGTGGGTATTGTAAAACACAAAGACATTGTCAGAGGTACCGCCTATGGAGTAGGCAACCCTGTATATTACATAGGCGGAGACACTGGCAGAGACGGTGTAGGCGGGGCAAGTTTTGCCTCCAAAGAGATAACTGAGGAGTCTGCTTCAGATACAGGTGCGGTGGCCATAGGCGACCCGGAACTTGGAAAGCGATTAAGAGAGGTCTGCCTGGAGTTAATAGAAAAGGGCCTTGTGGTAGGTATGCAGGATATGGGCGCGGCCGGACTAACTTGCTCTTCCTGTGAAACTGCATCAAGAAGCGGGACAGGCATTGAGATAGATGTGGCTCAAATTCCCCGGAGAGAAAAAGGCATGACCCCTTATGAAATTCTTTTATCCGAATCCCAGGAGAGGATGCTGGCTATATTAGTAGAAGGTAAACAAAAAGAGGCCCTTGATATATTAAATAAGTGGGATGTCAAGGCCGTAAAAATCGGAGAGGTAATAGCTGATAAAGTAATGCGGGTTAAAGAAAATGATACTGTGGTTTGTGAAATTTCGCCCAAGCTTCTCACAGAAGAAGCCCCTCTTTACACCAGGGAAACCAAAGAACCTGCCTACTTAAAA
>CAYUDR010000111.1:0-4257 GCA_964443705.1 uncultured Planctomycetia bacterium
TTCGCTGCTTTAATTGGATCTCCTTCAAGGTTTTCGCCGTCGGTTATAAGCACTAAAGTTTTATGTTTGCCGGGAATATCTTTATAAGTCTTTATAGCTTCGGTGATAGCACTTGATATACAGGTTCCGCCTTTGGGTATAATATCCACATCAAGTCCATCCATGGAAAGCATGAAACCATTATAATCAACAGTTAAAGGGCACTGCAGAAAGGCCGTTCCCGAAAAAGCTATCAGCCCAATTCTATCTCCCTTAAGTTTTCTTACCAAATCCTTAACTGCCAGCTTTGAACGTTCTAACCTGTTGGGTTTTACATCTTCGGCAAGCATGCTCTTTGACGTATCTATAGCAATTAATATATCAATGCCTTTTTTCTTTATTTCTTCCCACTCAAAACCCCATTGGGGCCTTACTAAAGAAAAAAAGCAAAAAAGAACCGCCATAAAAACCAAAACCACTCTTAATTTTTCACCTCTAATGTCTACAGAATGTGTTAATTGGGCTAAAAGTTCTTTCTGGGCGAAGGCCTCTAAATCTCTTTTTCTTCTGGCAAAAGACCAGAGATAGAAAATAAAAAGGCCTGCCAATAGCCAGAGTAAATTCACTGCCTGGATATTACCAAATCTCACCCTGTCTCATCCCCCTTTAACTGCATATAGAACCCTTAAGGAATCTTTTTTAAAATAGTGCCTCTTAAAATAATTTCCAGGAATAATAAAGCCAAACCCGGAATTAAAAATATAGAAAATAATTCTTTATATTCTAAATATCCTTTTTCTTCTATAAAAGTCTTTTCCAATTTATCTATTTCCGAATAAATTTTCCGTAAAGACTTTGTGTCAGTGGCCCTGAAATATTTGGCATCGGTCATAGAAGCTATTTTTTCCAATGTCTCTTCATCAATCTCTATCTCTATAGACTTATAAACAGTATTACCAAAAGGGCCCACCGCAGGAAATGGCACCGGACCCTTTGTGCCGGCACCTATGGTATAAACTTTCACTTTTAAAGCCCGGGCTGCTTCCGCTGCCGTTAAAGGAGAAATTCTGCCGCAGTTATTTATGCCATCAGTAAGAAGAATTATAACTTTTTCCTTCGCCTTGACATCTTTAAGCCTGTTTAAAGCACAACTTATCCCCAAACCTATAGCTGTGCCGTCTCCAACCATTCCGATCTTAACCCTTTCTAAATTTTTTAATAACCATCCGTAATCAAGGGTAAGCGGACAAACCGTATATGGCCTGGAGGCAAAAACAATCATTCCAATTCTATCATTTTTTCTGGCTTCTATAAAATCTTTAACTACGTTCTTTACAGCCGCCAACCTGTTAACCCTCTTTGAGCCAATGGTAAAATCCTCTGCAAGCATACTGCCGGATACGTCCACAGCTAAAACGATATCTACGCCTTCAGTCTGTACTCTGGTTTCTTCCAACGGCGATTGCGGCCTGCAAAATGCCAGTATTATCAAAACCACCGCCAGTGCCCGAAGATAAATAATGTTCCGGCTCAACCGCAATTTAAAAGAATCTCTAAAACCTTTTAAAAACTCACCACAGGAAAACCTTATGCTGGGACATTTGCTCTTAACTTTAGCATAAAACAGGAGAATAAGGGCAGTGGGTATAAGTATTAAAAACCAATGGTTTTGAAAAATCATTATATTATCCTCATCCGCCTCAGGTGAATATCAACTCTTAGTTTTAGGTTTCGGCTTCTTTGCTAATTCTTCATCTTTAGCCGTTTCTTTGGTCTGGTCTATTAACTTTTTGGCCGATTCTAAACTTGAATCTATCTCTTTTTGCAGCGGTTTATGTCTGGCAAATTTCACCATGTCGCAATGCAACAAAAAATTCCTCAAAAAATTTTTTTGTTCCATGGAAAGAATATCAGAATCTTTTATATCTGCTAAAAACTCCTCAGTAGTCATCTCCGGCGCCCTTACTTCAAATCTATTCTCTAAATAGTGCCTTACTATATCGGAAAGCTCAATATAAAATTCCTTGATTTTTCCAAGTTTTATAAAACCCTTTTCTTTAAGCTTCTTAAGTGCTTCGTAGGCTATTTCGGAAGGAAGTTTAAAGGGGAGCATTTCATCTAAATCTCGCCTGTTTTTTATCAAAATTGCCCTCACCAAAACTATAAGCAATAAAAAAATTAAAATTCCTAAAATTATATAAGGGGTTATCCTTTTCGGGAAACCAACCGGTCCTTTGATGCTTCGTATATCAGAGGTATCGGCGGCTCCATCTAAAACACTCTTAACTTCTATCTCAACAGAATTGGTTTCTATCTCTTGCCATTCTTGCTGACCTTTTTGCTTATACTTTAAAATAGCCGCGGGGATGGTATGTTGCCCAACCACATATATATCCAGCACATACCACTGCACCAATCTTTTTTTACCAAAAAATCCTCTCTCCAGAGAACCAAAATCTCTAATACTAAAATCGGCTAGCTTTTCGGCAAAGAAAGGAAATTCTACTTTCATGTTTTTCCCGGTCTCTACCTTGATGGAATATTTAATCTTATCCCCGATATTTATAGATGTTTTGTCGGCTTCGGCGCTGGCAGTTATAGGCGAATTGTTGTTCTCTGTCTTTTCTGCGGCAGTGAAGCTGTTAGCTGCTATTAAAAAGAGGAGTATAAAAATGAAAGTTCTGACTAATTTATACATAGTTTCTCTTAACTTCTAGCGCCTTTTTTTCTCTCTCATTTTGAAAAATCTAAGTAGGGTTTCGGCATAAGGAATATCCGTGCGAATATCTATGCTGTCAATATTTATAGAGCGGAATAATCTTTTCCTTTCCTCAAGTTTCTTAAGAGAATTACTATGATAATCTTCTCTTAATCTCAATCCGGAAGTATCCAGGAAAAAATTTTCTTTGGTTTCAGGATCGCTAAGCTTAACTATTCCGATATCAGGCAGGTTAATCTCTCTGGGGTCTGTTATGGTTATTGCTATAATATCGTGGCGTTTATTGGCGATGGAAAGAGGTTTTTTGAAATCTGTTGCATAAAAATCTGATATGATAAAAGTAACTGTTCTTCTAGTGGTAATTCTATTTAAATATTCTATAGCCAAAGGAATATCGGTGCCCTTTCCTTCCGGCTCAAAATAGAGCGCTTCCCTGATAACTCTCAAGACATGACTGATGCCCTTTCGAGGAGGGACAAATTTCTCTATTCTGTCGGTGAAAGCTATAAATCCTACTTTATCGCTATTTTTAATGGCTGAAAATGCCAGGATAGAACACAATTCCGCGGCTAGCTGGCTTTTTAATTTATTCACGGTTCCGAAATAAAAAGATTGAGACATGTCCAGAATAAGCATAACTGTCAGTTCTCTTTCTTCCACGAATTTTTTTATATAAGGATCTCCTGTGCGAGCAGTGACGTTCCAGTCTATAGAACGGATATCATCCCCCGGCTGATACTCCCTGACTTCTTCAAATTCCATGCCTTTGCCTTTAAAAATACTCTGATATTGACCGGCAAAGATATCGGTAACCAGGCGAGTGGTGGTAATTTGTATCCTGCGAATTTTATTTACTATCTCTCTCGGTATCATTTGGCAATTATGGTACCTCTATCTCCTCAAATATTCTTTTAATAATATCATCCGATGTCTTTTCTTCGGCCTCTGCCTCATAGCTTACAATAATCCTGTGCCTTAGAACATCAGGCCCTATTAATTTAACATCCTGTGGTGTAACATAACCCCTGCCCTGAATAAAGGCATAGGCCTTTGAGGCCACGGTTAAATATATGCTGGCACGCGGCGATGCGCCATACTGAATAAGGCCTTTTAAGTCATTTAACTTATAATTTTCGGGTTCTCTGGTAGCAAAAATAATATCTAAAATATAGTTTTCTATTTTCTCATCCATATAAACTTCATCAACGGTATTTCTTGCTTTTATAATGGTTTGAGGCTCGACAACAGTATTTACTTTAATTTCCTTATTGGTAAAGCTCATTCTTTTAAGAATTTTGTGTTCTTCTTCCATGTTGGGATAGGTTATATTTATCTTGAGCATAAATCTGTCAATCTGTGCTTCCGGCAGGGGATAAGTTCCTTCCTGCTCTATGGGATTCTGTGTAGCCATAACCAAAAATGGATCATCCAGTTTAAATGTATTCTCACCAATGGTAACCTGTCTTTCCTGCATGGCTTCTAAGAGCGCGCTTTGAACTTTAGCCGGGGCCCGGTTTATTTCATCGGCCAGGATAATATTGGAAAAGATAGGACCTTTT
>CAYUDR010000112.1:0-4245 GCA_964443705.1 uncultured Planctomycetia bacterium
AAGCTTCTTACAGAAGAAGCCCCTCTTTACACCAGGGAAACCAAAGAACCTGCCTACTTAAAAGAAGCCCAAAAGCTGGATTCCAGCCTATTACAAGAACCCGATGATTTTAATAAAGTCTTATCACAATTGCTTGATTCTCCTACCATCGCCAGTAAAGAATCGGCTTATAGAAGCTTTACCGCTATAAATCACGACGAAGTTTTGGTAGACGCAGGTTGTGACGCGGCTGTCATTAAAGTTAAAGACACCAATAAGGCCTTAGGCATAAGCGTGGATTGTAACGGCAGGCATTGTTATTTAAATCCCTACCAAGGAGCCATGATGGCCGTAGCCGAGGCTGCCAGGAATGTAGTCTGCGTGGGAGCAAGGCCCCTGGCTATTACCGATGGTTTAAATTTTGGTAATCCCATGAAACCAGAGAACTACTGGCAGTTTAGGAAATGCATCGAAGGGCTTTCTGATGCCTGTAAAACCCTTGGCACGCCTGTTATAAGCGGCAACGTAAGTTTCTACAACGAGAACCCCAAGGGCCCTATAGACCCTACGCCCATGGTAGGCATGGTGGGCCTAATAGAAGATGCCAATAAATATGTTACCCAGGGTTTTAAAAAAGAAGGCGATTTGATAGTCCTTTTGGGTGAGAACAAAGCTGACCTTTCAGGTAGCGAATATCTATATTTAATTCATAACCAGAAAAAAGGCAACCCTCATATAGATCTTAAAAAAGAAAAGGCCCTTCAGGAAACCACACTCGCAGCTATCGAAAAAGGCCTTATCTCATCTGCCCATGATTGTTCAGAAGGCGGCCTTGCGGTTACCTTAGCTGAAAGTTGCATGGCAAACGCCAACAGGATGCTGGGCGCTGAGATAAAATTAGATGATTTAGAACACCCAAACATAAGAATGGATGAGATTTTATTCGGCGAAGCACCTTCCAGGATAGTGGTTTCTATTAACAAGGACAGTTTGAGCGCTTTAGAGAAAATGGCCAAAAAACACTCTGTTTCCTGCCAGGTTCTGGGTGAAGTAGGCACAGATGCGCTCACCTTTAAATACAAAGGAAAACCCATAATAAATATTCTCCTAACCATATTGAGTGACACCTGGAGGCAGGCTATCCCCAAGAGGCTCGGAGGATAAAAATAATTTGACAAACGGTCTAAATATGGTATTATATTAAGACCGGAGGTGATTAAATATGAATATTACGAAAGATATAAAATCAGTGACCTATCTTAAATCCAGGGCCGCTGATTTATTGGAACAAATTAATAATACCCATAGGCCTGTTGTAATTACACAAAATGGTGAGCCTAGAGCCATATTGCAAGATCCGCAAAGTTATGAAAATATGCGAAATACCATAGGATTGCTGAAATTGATTTCGCAAGGAGAAAAAAATATCAAAAAGGGAAAAGTTAAAACCCAAAATGAAGTATTTGATAACATTGGAAAAAAATTGAGAGAAAAAATAAATAAATGAATGAATAAATATAAAGTAATATGGTCACACGTGGCTGAAGGTGATTTAAGCAAAATTATTGAATATATAGCAGAAGATAGTATTAATAATGCGTTGACCATAGTTCATAAAATCAAAGATAAATGTTCAAAACTTTTTACTTTTCCCAATCGAGGTAGAATTGTTCCTGAGCTGCAGGAATATGGAATTTTATTATATCGAGAATTGACAATAGAACCCTGGAGAGTTATTTATAGAATTTCAGATAATTATGTATATGTTCTGTCAGTAATTGATTCACGCCAAAACGTTGAAGATATATTATTAAATAGATTCACAAATAAATAAAACTGCATAGACATTCTCCCGACTATATTAAGCGACACTTGGCGGCAGGCTATTCCCAAAAGATTATAGCTTTAAAGGCCCCGCTTTTTTAGCGGATTGTGGTATAATAGTTTGTAGAGGTGATGAGAGATGAAAAGGCAAATAATATTATTTTCAGTATCTATTTTAGCGGTTTTCTTCTTATCTTCTGCTGCCTATGGCCAGGATGATAGTGAGTCAGCCTGGGATGAGCTTTATGAAACACAACAGACGCAGACAGATACAGAAGATAAAGATATCTACGGGCTTGATGAGACGCAAGTAGAAAAAGAAACGGAAACCAAAGAAGAGGCCCCCCCAATCCCCGCCAAATATGAAGGAGATATATATGGGTCAGGTGTTACATCAGAAACTAAAGGAGAAGGAATCAGCAAAGATTCCCAGGGACGTATAGACAGCGAAGGCACCGTGCGTGGGTTTGACAAGACCGGCCAGGGACGGGTAGATAGCGATGGTAACATACGCGGATACGACAATACCTATAAAGGGCGAATAGACGAAGAAGGCCGCATACACGGATACGGCGGAGAAGACGAAGGACGCATACAGCAGGAGTAATTACCACCTGCTAACATGAAGGAGAAGAAATAAGGAAGATGAACCCGGTAAAAGTAATTCCCTGTTTAGATATTAAAGATGGACGAGTGGTTAAAGGCATAAAATTTGTTGATATAAAAGATGCCCGTGACCCGGTAGAGGCTGCCGTTGCTTATTGTAAGGCAGGTGCGGATGAACTTGTCTTTTTAGACATCGCCGCTTCTCTTGAGACCAGGCCCACGCGCCTTGATTGGGTGAAAAGGGTGAGAAGAGTAACCACCATACCATTTTGTGTAGGCGGAGGCATCAGAAATTTAGAAGATATGCAGAGCCTCTTTAATATCGGCGTAGATAAAGTTTCTATTAATACCGCCGCTGTCAAAAAACCATCCCTGATAAAAGAAGCAACCCAGAAATTCGGCAAAGAAAAAATAGTAGTAGCTATCGACGGAAAGAAAAATTCACCTGATAGTAATTCTCCCCGCTTGGAAGTCTTGATTATGGGGGGAGAGGAGCCATCCGGTTTAGATGTAGTTAAATGGGCCAAAGAAGTAGAAAAGTTAGGCGCAGGCGAAATCCTTCTAACCAGCAAAGACGCCGACGGCACCAAAGATGGCTATGATATTGAGATGACTAAAGCCGTTGCCGAAGCCGTTTCAATTCCTGTCACAGCTTCAGGAGGAGCGGGAAAGTTAGAAGACCTTTATGAGGCCGTAACCAAGGCCAAGGCCGCCAATGTCCTGTGTGCTTCCGTGTTTCATTTTGGTGAAATTACAATCCCGGAGGCAAAGAAATATTTAAAGGATAAAGGCATACCCATAAGGAGGTGAACCAATGGCAGGTTTCAAAGATAGAATGATTAGAGCCGCAAAGTTAGATGCAAGCGTATATGAGGAAGTTGAGGCAGATAAAACAGCTATGGGGCAGGCTACCGGTGTTGTGGTCTTGTCCAGTATCGCAGCCGGTATAGGAGCAGTTTCCCAACTGGGCATTAATGGCATTATTTTCAGTATAATAGGAGCCCTGGTTGGTTGGTATATATGGGCCCTTCTTACCTACTGGATTGGCGCCAAGCTCCTTCCCCAGCCACAAACCAAAGCCGACCTCGGCCAATTATTGCGCACCATTGGCTTTGCAAGTTCACCCGGGCTCATCCGCATCTTAGGAATTATACCCGGACTTTTAAGCATAGTCTTTTTCGTAGCTTCAATATGGATGCTTATTGCCATGGTAATTGCAGTCAGACAAGCCCTTGATTATACCTCTACCGGCAGGGCAGTGTTAGTGTGTGCCATAGGATGGATTATTCAGGTTTTAATAATGGTTTTAGTGACAGGCCTCCTAACACCTCCTGTTCCTGTTTCGTAAGAGAAAAAAATAAACCAAAACCTGCCCGCCTAAAGGCGGGCAGGAGTATCACTCACCAATTTTATCCAAACCCTCTATTTATAATTTTCAAAACTTCACTACCAGCACAATACTTTTGTTGATTTTATTATCCTGCTTTGATACACTAAATATAACGCAGGAGGTTTAAATGAAAAAGATATTTCTGTTTATATTTTTAATGGCTATTTTAGCTTATACCGGAGGAAATGTTATGGCCGAAGAAACAATTGTTGTTCTTGAGACAACCCAGGGAAACATAGAACTTAAACTCTACCCGGATATTGCTCCAAAGACATGTGAAAACTTTACGGGCTTAGTTAAAAAAGGCTACTATGATGGGGTGATATTTCACAGGGTAATAAAAGCTTTTATGATACAAGGCGGTGATCCGACAGGAACAGGCCGCGGAGGCCAATCTCTGTGGGGCAAATCCTTTGAGGATGAGTGTAGTAAGGATGTTAAATTTG
>CAYUDR010000113.1:0-4187 GCA_964443705.1 uncultured Planctomycetia bacterium
ACTTGTAACTGATACCCTATTTATCTTTTATTATGGCGGTGATTCGTCAGTTGCTTTGACCCTGCCTGTTACATTTATGACTATAATTCTTTTATAGTTATTCTCACTATCTTTTATATAAATCGAACCGTTAGCGGTTGCGCCACCGGTGGGTTTAAATTCCACCACCGGCTTGAATACCGGTGGTGCGCTTGAATCATGTGGAAATGGAATACTTTTTGTGCCAAAAGTTGTCGAGTCTATAACAATACCCTGAGGCAGTTTATACCAGGGTTTAAGGGTGCCATCTACATTATAAATCTTAACTGCATAATAAAGGCTGGATGTGGCCTGGTCATTAACTATTACCCAGCAAGATTTTCTTTTACTAATAGCGTAGCTGCGTGCTGTGCGCAAGACCGTGGAAATGCTATTAGAGGCATTTTTTAACCTGGAGCCCTTGGTAAACTTGGCAAAGAAAGGAAACGACATGCCAAATACCATTCCCACTATAGCTAAAACCACAATGAGTTCAATTAGAGTAAAGGCGCGGCGCGGCGCGTGGTTAGTTTTTCGTAGTCTTTCTCTGCCTTCACTCTCCAAGCCTCTTGCCATTTTGTTTTGACGGAATTTAACAGGATTTATCCTGCTATGCATCTCTCTTAAAAATTGTGCAGTCTCTAACCTTTCTATTTCAGACATTACTGAATAATAACTCTTATTAAACTTTTCGGCTTCCTTAAACGAATCTGCTTTGTTCGCCCAGATTTTCTTCATTGCACAAACTCTTAAACTGTGCGAGGCTTAACCTCGCACAGTCCAACCTCGCACAGTCCTAAATTCCGACTACTTGCTTATCACCAATTATTTATATCATCGTCTGCGCCACTATCATTTGTTTTGTCCGGGCCATATGAATAAATATCGATATAACTACCATGGCCATGTGCAGCCAAACCCGGTTTAGTATAAACATAGGCGTTGCCCCAGGGATCAATAAATTGACCACCAGATAAATCCTTCTCTTTAAACATCATATACGGTCCCCTCCAGGTGTCATCACTTGGGTCATCTTTGATGGCGGGAACCATAGCGGCATTTGTAGTAGGTGGATAATCACCATAATCAACTTCATACATACTCATGGCTGTCTCTAAAGAGGCGATAGCGGTCTGGGCCTTGGCTATAAGGGCTCTCTTTCTTGCCTGCTGAGCACCACCCACAATAAGGCCAGCCAAAGCCATAATAATCATTATAACTGTCAAAAGTTCAATTAAGGTAAATCCTTTATTTTCTTTATGTTTAGTCATTTTACACCTCTCTTGTTATATATATTATATCATAAAGAAAATTGAAAATCAAAACATATATCGCAAGCACATTAAATATCAAAAAATGAAAAATTAAAAACATTCGCCTGTTAAAGTTTCACGGGCCTTATACAGCGTTGGACAAATGGTTCTGCCGGCCAGAGTCTGCCACGGGCGGACGAATATGTAACAATCTACAACTATTTAATGCTTAAAACTTAATTGAGGATTCAAAATGGAGAGATTTATCTTTGGCAATTAACCTGCGCCTAAGGCGCTCATCAGGCTTATTAAGGGCAGGAACATAGCCGCGACGATAAAACCAACTATAATACCCATCAACGCTATTAACAGAGGTTCGAGTAAAGAAGTTAAGGCGCTAACGGTGGTATCGATTTCTTCATCGTAATTATCGGCGATTTTAATCAACATGCTATCTATAGAACCGGTCTCCTCGCCTACATCTATCATATTAACAACCATAAGCGGAAAAACTCCACTGGCCTCAAGAGGTCCTGCGATGGACTCGCCTTCTCTTATAGAATCATGAACTCCCTTAATGGCCCGGGCGATAACTTCATTACCAGCGGTGTCTTTGGTAATATCTAAAGCTTGCAGGATGGGTACGCCGCTTGAAATCAGGGTGCCAAGTGTGCGGGAAAACCGCGCCACCGAAATCTTACGAACCAGGGGACCCATGACAGGCAATTTTAATTTAAATTTATCTACCAAAACCCTTGTTTTCTGACTTCGACAAAGTAATCTGTAAATTAAAACCAAACCTACTATTATGCCCAAGCCAATATACCATTTATTCTGGAAGAGGGAACTCAAATTGAGAAGCATCACCGTTGGAACTGGCAACGAGCTTCCTAATTCGGCAAATATTTCCATAAAACGAGGCACAATAAAAGTTATCAAAAATACCAAAACCGAAATCGCAATTAATACCACGAAGGCAGGATAAGCCATGGCCGAACGAATACGACTAATCAAGCGCTGGGATTTTT
The DNA here is from genome assembly GCA_964443705.1 of uncultured Planctomycetia bacterium. Taxonomy (GTDB): domain Bacteria; phylum Omnitrophota; class Gorgyraeia; order DAOVKU01; family DAOVKU01; genus DAOVKU01. The sequence goes on from CAYUDR010000113.1 coordinate 2,300, forward strand.
CAGTAAAATCCGCTAATCTCTCAAGGACAACTTCCAGAACACCGCCAACTTCACCGGCCTTGACCATATTCAGATAAAGCTTGGAAAAGACACGTGGAAAACGAGCCATAGACTCAGAAAGAGTACCACCTGACTCAACATCCTTTGCCAGTTGACTAATTATCTCTTTCATAGGACCCGGTTTTAACTGGTCTGCAAGCACAATCAAACTTCTAACCAGCGGTAAATCTGCATCTATTAAAGTAGATAATTGCCTGGTAAAAAGAACCATATCTTTGCCCTTTACTACGCCAATTCCTAAAAAAGGAATTTTAATGTAACTTGCACTTGCAAATTTTCTCCTCTTACCAGTAATTGCTTTTTTCTCGCGCTCTTTCTTAATCGGTTTTTTGGTTTCTGTTATATGAGTCGGGTAATAACCAAGGTTTTTGATGCGATTTACGGCATCAGCTGTATCTTTGGCCTCAATCGCACCTTCCTTCTTTCCACCTGTTTTATTCACCGCGCGGTATTGAAAAACTAACATCTACATCCTCTCTTAACTTTCAACCATCAACTCCCAGCCCTATCCGAACATGACTAATAACTGAAAACTGATACCTGTCCGTCTATGGCGGGACTTAAAACTTTTTAAGCGTATCCCTGCGTTTCCCTAACAACTTCTTTAATAGCCGTGAGCCCATCATAGATTTTAATAAGTCCATCCTCTCTTAAAGTCTTCATGCCTCCTTCTCGAGCCGCTTCTCTTATGGCGGCTGTGGAAGAACGTTCAATAATAAGAGACCTTATATTGTCATCTATCATCAAGACTTCAAATATCCCAACCCTGCCCCGATAACCAATGCCATTGCATTTTTTGCAACCTTTGCCGTAATAGAACTTCTTACCCTCGACATCTCTGGGCGTCAGCTCAAGTTGAGATAATTCTTTTCCATCGGGCACATATTCTGTTTTGCAATCCGGGCAAATGGTTCTAACAAGTCTCTGGGCAACTATGGCTTCCAAGGTAGAAGTTATTAAAAAAGGTTCGACCCCCATATCTATCAACCTGGTAACAGCACCGGGAGCATCGTTAGTATGTAAAGTAGAAAAGACAAGATGCCCGGTCAAAGAGGCCTGAATAGCTATCTGTGCCGTTTCCGGGTCCCTGATTTCACCCACCATAATAATATCCGGATCCTGCCGCAAGATATGACGCAGGCAGGTAGCAAAAGTAAGGTTTATCTTCGGTTTTATATTTACCTGAATAATGCCCGCAATATCATATTCAACAGGGTCTTCAGTGGTAATAATTTTATAACCTATTTTATTAATAATCCTTAAGCAGGAATAAAGTGTAGTGGTCTTGCCGCAGCCGGTGGGCCCGGTTGCCAGAATAATCCCGTTGGGTTTCTGAATTACCTTAAGCAATTTCTTCTTTGCATAATCAAGTATGCCAATTTCATCAACTGACAGACTAACTACACTCCTGTCAAGAACTCTCATAACTACGCTTTCCCCAAAGACAGTCGGCAAGGTCGAAACGCGCAAATCGATATTATGGTCAGTGACATTCATCATAATACGACCATCTTGAGGCAACCTTGTTTCAGCAATATCAAGATTTGCCATAACCTTTATTCTGGAAGTAATAGCCAAACTCAACGATTTGGGCGGATGAGTAATTTCATATAAAACTCCATCTACCCTGTATCTAATTTTAAAAATATCCTCGAATGGCTCAAAGTGTATATCACTGGCTTTATCTTTTACGGCCTGTAAGAGCACCAGATTAAGCAATTTTACCACGGGGGCCTGACTGGCCAGTTCCTGGAGGCTACTAACATCTTTGGGTTTAGTTGCTGTAGTGACATGCGGCATCTTGGTCTCAATTTCATCTACTATTTCA
>CAYUDR010000114.1:0-4051 GCA_964443705.1 uncultured Planctomycetia bacterium
TCCACAATTATATTTTAAAACCTCAATTACCTCAAGCGCTATAGCAGCCGATATCGAAATATCAACTAATCTTATTAAATCCTTTTTTTCTAAATCAGGTATCGCTTTCCCTATTTCCCTCAGAAGTACGGCTGCTTCTTTAAGTGTTTTTATTTCTTTACCAAATGCCGCATAACTTAAAGGTAAAAAATAGTCCGTATCGGGAAAACCGATTTTAAAACCTTCTCCCTTTTCCTTTATATAATTATCTACCTGTTCGCTGGCTATATTATATGCGGTTTTTATGCCGCGAATGCCTAATTCTCTTAACTCCTCCATTTCTTACCCTTTTAAACAATGCAATGAATCACAAGAAGCTTTTAATTTGCCACATTTACATACAAAACAAAACTCACAATCCTGCCGCATCCAATACGGCAGGGACATACTTATCCCAACCAAGCGGCATAATATGAACACCCTGACAGAAAGGTTTTAATTCCTTAATAAGCCGTGCGGCTATCTCTATAGATTTCTTAGGCCTGTCTTCTTTGGATACAGATTTCATTTCATCAATTAAATTCCGCCCAACATGCACACCGGCAATATTCTCATTCATATATTCTGCCATTCCGGCAGATTTTAAAAGCACAATGCCGGCTAAAATAGGAACATTAGAACCTTTAACCTGTTTCATGAATTTCTTGAATCTATCCACGTCAAAGACAGCCTGTGTTTGGAAAAATTGCGCACCGGCGGCAATCTTTTTCCTGAACTTGATTATTTCCGGTTCTATCTCATCTGCTCCTGGATTAACTACAGCCCCTATAAAAAAATCGGGTGAACCATCAAGTTTGTTCCCATTCATGTCATAGCCAGAATTAAGCTGTTTTATAGCTCCAATCAACTGCACGGAATCCAGATCATAAACAGGTTTGGCCTGCGGATGGTCGCCAAGGGCAGGATGGTCTCCGGTAAGTGCTAAGACATTTTTGATTCCCAACACGCTGGCGCAGAGCAAATCAGACTGAAGCGCAAGTCTATTTCTGTCGCGACAGGTCAATTGATACACCGGTTCAAGCCCTCTTTCAAATAAAAGGCGGCATATAGCCAGAGAACCAACCTTCATAACTGACGATTGTAGGTCGGTTACGTTTATAGCATTCACCTTTCCTTTTAAAACAGCGGCTTCATCTAATATTTTATCTACATTGGTTCCCTTTGGAGGACCAACTTCAGAAGTTATTAGGAACTTTTTATTTTCAACAGCGCCTCTTAATTCCATTTTATTTTACAATTCCAAAGTGAAAGGTTTTATTTTTTTAGAAAAATCCTTAGGTGGTATAATTTCAAGTAATTTAGCCTCCTGCCCCTCTCTTTTAAGTTTTTTATAAATCAAAATCCAGGCGCAGTCTTTCTCGCGGTCAACCTCGCATTTGCCGTCTTTACTTCCGCCACAGGGGCCGTTTAGAAGTCCTTTTGGGCACCTTGTGTAAGGACAAATGGTAGCGGTCTTATCAAGAAGACACTCCCCGCATAAAGAACAAAACTCCACAAATTTCTGTGCCTTGCCAAAAACGGCTCCGGCAAAAAGGGTATCTGTTCCTGAGATAACTTTTTTCCTTTCTCTTAAAGAAATATCAATTACCTGCGCGCCCAGACCACAGGCAAGCACAAGTATGGTATCGGCCTCTTTTATTTTTTCCCTATTTTTGGCAATGGACAATTTAGCCTTGGCCTCAATACATGGAGCCTCACTTACAAACTTACCTAAGACCTCTTTATTATTCTTAGTGAGAAACTCGCCCATTTTGCGCACTTCTTCCTCTCCGCCGCTCTTGCATGTGGTAGCACACTCAGAACAACCCATGATAAATACTTTTCTTGAGCCCTCGAGCATCCTTAATATTTCTTTCTTATCTTTTAACTTGCTAATAATCATTGCGTTAACCTCAAAAGGTTTCTCATCAGCATAACCGGCGTCAACGCTCCCATTCCGCCGGGTACAGGTGTAATAAAAGAAGCCTTCTCTTTAGCTGTCTCAAAATCAACATCACCCACAAGCTTGCCGTTCTCTTTATTTATGCCAACATCTATAACCACAACCCCTTTTTTTAAAGAAGAACCTTTTATAAATCGGGGTTTGCCCACTGCTACAATTAAAATCTCAGCCTTTTTTAGATGCATTTCAAGATGTCCAGCTCCTGATGTACCTATGTGGCAGACGGTCGTAGTGGCAAGTTTATTAAGTAAAAGTAAGGAAAGGGGCTTACCAACTATTTCGCTATGCCCCACTATTACCACTTCTTTCCCCCGCAGGTCTATTTTGGTCTCTTCTAACATAGCCATAACGCCGGCAACGGTTGGGGGAATGATTTTGGGCTCGAGAAAAAATAACCTGCCTAAATTTTGCGGATGCAAACCTTCTACATCTTTATCGGGACTCAGAAAATTTATAGCCCTCTTTGGGTCAAGATGCGCCGGCAGGGGCATCTGGATTAAAACACCATCCACTGCCTGATTCCGATTTAAACTCTGAATTTCCTTTTCTAAATTATCCTGTGAAATATCGCCGGGTAATTTTTGAAAATCAAATTCAATACCCAACCTTGCGGCTACTTTTGCCTGTGATGCCAAATAAACCTTAGAGGCGCTATCTTCTGCGGCTACAATTGTTGTCAATTGTGGAGTTCTGCCCAGTTTTCTTTTTTGAACCTCTACTTGTTTTTTAAGCTCTTCTTCAATCTTAACAGCAATATCTTTACCATACAAAATTGGGCCTTCCACGCCATTTCTCCCTTAGGATTTTGTTAATCTTCTATTTACTTTCAGCAGAATATTCTTTTTTTCTCCGGCAAGTTTTTTGGCCAAGCCATTTATTTCTTTATTTAAAGTGTTGCTTAATTTCTTATCACCCAAAGCCTTTAAATTTATTTTTACATTAAAAGAAGCCCCTTCAAAGCAGGCCAAAATGAGAGATGCGGCAACAGCAACATCGCTGATAATATTATCTTTACTAAGGTGTGTTAACTCCTTAGCATCCTCCATCAGAAGAGGCATTAATCTCAAAACGGCCACGGGGGATTTAAGCGTTTTTAAAAGAGCTTTTTTGATTCTTTTTTTATCTTTTTTTTTATTTTTGATAATTAAAGAGAATGCCTTATATGCTCTGATATCCTCTTCTATCAACTCTTTCAACTTATTTAAACGATGATTTGACTTTTTCTCTATGGACTTAAGGGTCTTTTTGGCCTCCTCTTTGCTCTGGCTAAAACTGCAAACCATTGCCATAAGCCCACAGGCTAACGCCCCAGTCAGGGCCGTTACACTACCACCACCCGGAATGGGCTTTTTCCTCTTCAATTCATTTAAAAAAAAGCCTACGGACTTATTTATGTAATCCAAAATATCTCCTTTTAAAATAAATCAACTACTACGAAAAAATGGGCAATATCAAAATAACAGCTACTTTACCTATTATTTAAGAAGGTAAATGATTATTATATTGGAAATTTTAAATTAAGTCAACTGCATTGCTTACTCACTCATCTATACCAGCTCACTTAAAGGCTCCTTTTATTAGCTCAACTTCAAAAGAACCTTTTTTATTTTTGACTATAGAAACCACGTCAAATCTATAGTTTAAGCTGGATAATTTTCGGGTGGCTATAAAAAAAGGGGCCGTTTTTTTAATCCGGCCCTGTTTCCGTGCAGTTACAAATATAAAGGGCGGGCCAAAGCTAATATTTGTCCTAGCCTTTACCTCAATAAAACAGATTATCTCTGCATCTTTTGCAATTATATCTATCTCTCCAAAGCGGCAGGAATAATTTCTTTCTAAAATGTGATATCCCTCACTTTTTAGATAGCGGCAGGCAAACTCTTCCGCCTCCTCTCCAAAAGCAGAAGACTTTTTTATAAGAAAATCAGTCGAGGACTTCTTTCTTTCTTCCAATAAAGCCCTTTCTCTTGTTTTCTCTTTGTGCAAAGGGGAAAAAACTTAAACGATGAACTGGACTGGGTCCGAATTTTTCTATTAATTGAAAATGTTTTTTCGTGCCATAGACTTTGT
>CAYUDR010000115.1:0-4001 GCA_964443705.1 uncultured Planctomycetia bacterium
TACAATTAGCAAGAAATGAAAAGCTTCGAGGAAAAATTAATGAAGCACTTTCTGATTTGTCAAAAAAGAGTAAGTAAAAATTTTATTGTTATTAACCCGCTTCAAAACCATGATACTTACAATTAGTATAAATCTTTGAGCACTATATAAGAATACTCTACTAAATCCGTTATTTTAATTATATAGTCAAGTTTGTTATTGTCAGATGTTTTGCATATAGCATATATTGATGCAATTGCGTAAAATGTACTTATACCATACTAGTATAATGGCTTGGACTTTGTTTATTTATAGTGACTTAGGAAAAAAACGTTGCAGGGACGGTTGCAAAAAAGCACGAAAAAATGCATAAAAACACGTAAAAAGTTAGTAAAAGCGCTAGGAAACACTCAAAAATGGCCCTAAAATGCATAAAAATGGCCTGAAACGCACGAAAATATCTTGTGAAGTACTTTATGAATAGAAAAATAACAGAAAGCGACTAAACTTGTATATTCGTTCAATTGGGAAGTGTAATGCCCCATTAGTCGAGGCATTTTTAAGTTCGAATATAATATATATTTCGTAAATTAATTTATGATTATTTGTATTTGCGCAACTTCTCCAAAGCTTTCATTTCCTTTTTTCTAACTCCTTCACGAGAAAGTCCGACCTTTTCTCCTACTTCTTTTAAGGTTAACGGATATCCATTTTTAATTCCAAATCTTAAATTTAAGATTTCTCTTTCTTTTTTTGGCAAAGAGTTTATAGCACTAGACATGTATTTATTAAGTATTTCATATGCTATTTTTTTATGAACAGATTCAGACTTTAAAGGCGTAGATACATTTTCCAAAATAACTTTCTCAGGTTTTATCCATTCATTTATTTCCAATGCCTTCTTTTTACTTATGTTCATTTTCTTTGCGATTGTTTCTATATGAGGGGATTTTCCTAAATTTTTCGATAAGGCCTCTAGTACTTTAATATATTTTTGTCTTGCCTTTATTTGGCGGGCAGAAAGTGAAAACGCCCTGTTTTTCTTAAAAGCATCATAAATTTCACCTTTAATCCACTTTCTCGAAAACGAAGAAAATTTATACCCCTTAAATGGGTCAAAATTTTTAATTGCTCTTACAAGTCCAATATTTCCTTGCTGTATTAAATCGTTGATGTGGATGCCTTTCTTGGCATAATTTTTAGCAATCTTTACTACTAATTTAAGATGGGACTCTATAATTTTTCCTTTCGCATACTGATTACCTTTTTTTGCTTTTATTATCAGTTTTTCCTCCTCTTCTGGTGAAAGAAGCGGAATTGTCTTAATTTGCTTAAGGTAAGTTTCTAGGCTTTTTATGGTTTTGGATTTTCCTGACTTCATATTTAATCCCTCCCATGTGAATAAATTACTAATACAAGGATACGATAATATGATGAAAGTTACAAGTCGTCTTTAAAATAGTTAAACGTAAGAAAATTGACGAATTTGTTTAGATGTCCCCACAATTTTCGTGAAAGAAAGGTAACAATGTGTAAGATAAAAAAAAGTTAGTTGTCAAGCTCCCTCAGATGTTCCCATATTCTTTATAGGAGCAGAAAAAGCAAAGGGGAACAATATGAGTGATAAATATGTTAGAAAAGGAGAAAATATTTCAACGTATGAAATAATTATAAAACCGCCATAATTACTCAATATTGTATTATTGAAAAAACTAAAAAATCAAACAAAAGGAGAAATAATATGTCAAAACCGAAGAATAGAATCAAGATAGGTAGTATTGTGTTATCTGTTTGGGAAAATGAAGCAAACGTAGGAGGTAACGTTGTTCTAATTCCCAACATAACTATTATGAGGGTTTACGTTGATAAAAATAAGAAAAGTAACTTTACTAGCAATTTCAGAGAAAAGGATATAGATGATATTGTGAAAGTAATAGAGAAGTATAAAGAAGGAACATTCGATGAAGAATACTCTAATACCAGAGAGAATATACTCTAAGAATGTTAGAGAATATTCTCTATACTAAGATGTATATACTATTTTATTACTTATCGTTTATGTTTACTGTTTATTCTATCTAAGTAATAAAAACATGTTTAACAACATGCTTAAACCAAAAAGGAGCAAATTGTGAGAAGGAAAAAACTATTATATGGTATTAACGCTAAATGCCGACAATGCACTCAGGAATGCAAACAGTTTGAACAGAGCAAATGGGGATGGTGCCCAAATTTTGTGTCTATAGTTTCAAACAGTAAAATCAGGGGGAACCTCTGAACACGAAAAAGCGGTTAAATTTGACGTTTAAGGGGCGAAATTTAAAGTATGCCACAATCTCTATGCGAAAAATATAAAAAGGAACCTGTAATCACGAAAAAGCATCCTGTTTGTTTAGTTGAGTTTATGGTTTTAGTTATATGGGTGCTCCGAAAAGGAGGAGTACTTATGACTAAGAAATATTTAAAAATTGATGAGTTATCAGAATATCTAGGAGAAGTAAAGGTAAATACTATATATTCTTGGATTAGTCAGAAAAAGATTCCATTTACCAAGATTGGTCGGTTAGTTAGGTTTGATATCGGAAAAATTGATGAATGGATAAAAAGTCATTCCAATGCGGTTTAAGAGGCAAGAAAAAGCATTGATAGTTTCTTGCCTCCCGTGTTGGGATATGGTAAACTAGCGATGTTAGGAATTAAAAAAGGCAGATATGATGCCGTAGAATATAAAGGAAGTGAAGAATGAGTATTTTTTCCAAAAATGGAAAGAAAGAGAGGGTTTGGTATATAGATTATTATGTTGAGGGTAAAAGGAAAAGAGAAAAAGTTGGAACGAACAAAAAACTTGCCAAGCAAGTTCTTGATAAAAGAAAAACTCAAATAGCTGAAAATAAATTTTTGGATATTAAAAGAATAATAAAAATAAAATTGAAAGATTTCATTAAACTTTTTATCGATACGTATTCGCAACCCAATAAATCGTCTTGGAAGGATGATTCAATAAGATTGAACGGTTTTGCTGAATTTTGTGGTCAGAATGTATTTTTGGAAGAAGTTACATCCTATAAAATCGAAGAGTTTAAGAGGTATAAGCTAAAAGAAGGTATTAAATCTTCAACAGTTAATCGGTACCTTACAATACTAAAGACTATGTATAAGAAAGCGATAGAGTGGGGCAATGCCAAGGGGAACCCATTAGATACAGTAAAACGCTTTCATGAAAACAATCAGGGACTTAGATTCCTTGAAGAAGAGGAGATAGTCCGGCTCCTTGAAGCGTGCAACTCGTATCTTAAACCCATAGTTGTATGCGCCTTAAATACTGGTATGCGTAGAGGCGAGATATTTAACCTTAAGTGGTCTGACATAGACTTTAGACGCAGGATAATAACGGTTTATAAGACAAAGAACAATGAACGTAAAGTTCTCCCCATGAATGAACTTCTTGTAAGAACATTTGCCGGGGTTAGAGAACACTCTACAAGCGAGGATGTTTTTCCCCGGAAGGAGATAAGGAAAGACTTCTCAAATACATTGAAATATGCTAAAATTACGTGCTTTAGGTTTCACGACCTAAGACATACATTTGCTTCACATCTTGTTATGAAAGGCGTGGATTTAATGACCGTGAAAGAGTTAATGGGGCATAAAAGTATCAAGATGACAGAGCGATATTCCCATCTTTCACAGGGACATAAAATCAAGGCAGTAGAGGCAATTGGCAGTGTGATGGGCCATATTTGGACACCAGATGAAAAAGTCCAACAGATAGAAAAAGAAATAAATGCCGTAACTGCTTGATAATACATATCTTACGTAGTGCGGAGAGGTGGCTGAGTTGGCTGAAGGCAACGGTTTGCTAAACCGTCGTAGAGGTTAAACTCTACCGAGGGTTCGAATCCCTCCCTCTCCGCCATACATTTTACATAAGCAGTTAATTCATTTGACGATAGACATAAAAGGTCTATAATAAATGAGTTAACTGCTTTTTTGTTTGTTTTGCCAGTTTGACTGTTTTTGTT
>CAYUDR010000116.1:0-3979 GCA_964443705.1 uncultured Planctomycetia bacterium
TATTTTAACATTAAAGCCAAATTTTTCTCTGCCGAACCTATATCGGTTATAGGAGCTGTAAGCCTAACCACAACGCCGCCGGCCTTATTATACAGCAAGCTCTGTTTAATCAAATATAGCTGATGCTTTAATTTACTTATCATAGTACCATCTTTTATCTGAAACCAAAAGAGTATTTGTATTCGGTCAAGCCCCTTAACCGCCTGCATACTAATGGCTTTATGCGACGACCTGCCAAAATTAACAATCTGTTTATCCAACAGCTGCCAGCCCTGAGAGGGAAAACAGGTATCCGGATTATGGTGCTCTGAACCTTTTCTATAATTAAAATACCCTACATATAAAGTTACGGCGTGGCCTTTATCATCAGTGTATCTGCGCATAATATGCTGTGTGCCCACTGCCTCACCCTGCCGGCCCTCATCATAATAATCAATTTTAAACTCTTTTTCTACTCCCTGCCATTTACCTATTTTGAGGGGCAGGTCATTTAATTGCAATCCTTCCGGCCATGGCTCCTGCCTAAACTGAAGCCCATAGACATAAACAGCCATCAGAACCACCACAGCTATTATTAACCAGTAGAGCTTTTTAGAAATTTGCATTTCTCTATCATCCTCGCAGTCAAAGCCAATAAGGCGCCGGCTATAATAAAAACAAAGACACCGGAAAAATCATGAACAATTTGAAAGAGCACCCTTGCGCCCACCAGTTCCGAGAGCCAACCCACTGCAATAATCCTGGCGATATTGGCCAATATGGCAATAGGTATAGAAAATAAAAACAAAACTACTCTTTGTAAAACCCTTGGTAAAACAATATAACCATAAAAAACACTTAAAGTAGCAATCAGCACCAGAGATTTTAAGCCGCTGCAGACGGTAGCCACCTCTAAAGTAAAATTAGGCAGATAAATAATATTCCCTTCCCGGTAAACAGACAAACGAATCAAGCTTAAAAACCCGGCCGAGGCCTTAGATGCCAATAATTTCAGGGGCGCGGTTAAATCATCCAACCTTGGTATGGGAATCATAAAAATCATAAAACCAATGGGGAAAAGCAGCTTCCTGGCCATTCTCTTCCCGTAGAAAAAGAAAACAAAAGCAAAGGCAACTATCAAAAAGGAAATAATACACAACCTGAACATCTCTATCCTTGAACCAACCACATACATCAAAAGCCCAACCGCAAACAGAAATATACCAACACCTTGACAGGGCTCTTGAGGTATCTCCTTAAGAACCTTTCGTTTTTGCCATATAAGAAAAGCCGAAGCTAAGGGTATAAAAAGAGCATGCCCGTAATTGGGATCCTTATCCCACCAATTATAAAGATTAATAAACATAGGGGTATAAAAGACAGCAATAATCGCCGCCATCAATCCCGCTAAAAATCTTGTATTATCTGTTAATTTTTCTTTCATAACTTCTCTTAACTGTGCGAGGCTTAACTGTGCGAGGTTAAGCCTCGCACATTCATATATACCTCTTCCAACTGCCTTGCTTTATTAAGCCACCTGTGCTTTTCCTCAACATGCCTGCGGGCATTTTCTCCTAATCTTCTGGCTAATTCTTCATCGTTTAATAACTTCATTACTACCTTTGCAAAATCCCCTGCCGTATCAGCAATCACTATGTTTGAGTAATTGATAACAGGCGACTGGTAATCAGTGTCAGTATCCACTAACCATGAGCAATTAATCACGCCTTCCAAAGCACTACAGGCTTTGGAAGTAGCAACTACTGCTTTGCCCATGGCCATGGCTTCCAAAACCTTATTCTGCACCCCTGCCCCAACAGTAGTAGGCGCAATCACAACACTTGCCTTAGCAATATAATTTCTTAAATCCGGCACATAACCGGTTACCACTATATCCTCACCGGCTAAACTCTTTACTCTTTCACCCGGCTCATTGCCCACAATATAAAGTTTTACTTTTGCGTGTTTTAAAAGCGGCCACACTTTTGAAACAAACCACATCACCGCATCCTCATTAGCAAAATAACTCATTTTGCCTGTAAATACTATATTTTTCTCTTTTAATCCCAAATCCTGACTTCTAACCACTGGTTTGAAATATTCTAAATCTACTCCGTTAGTTACAACTTTTATCTTAAGACTATTATTTAATTTCAAAAGTTCCTGTTTATCTTTCTCTGAAGTCACACACACCGCATCAAACCTCGCTGCTTGCTTGCCTTCATATCTTTTAAGTTTTTGCGCCTCTATCTTATTAATAACCTTTTTTAAAAGCGGCTGTCCTGGGTTTAAAGCAAACTGCTCATATAAAAAACTAATACAATCAACCGAATCAAAAACTGCCGGGATAGAGCGCTCTTTAGGCAAGAAATGACTGCCCCGCACATGCTCTACGTGAATAACATCAAACTTCTCTTTTTTTAAGACTTGCCTGACGGCCTCACTCATTTCTTTAGAAAAACAATAAACGGATTGTAAGGCCGCGCCTGAAAACAAATTTAATAAGCAATTTATATAAGAGCGAAATTTACCTAAATAAATCTTCTTTACTTTCTCGCAGTAATTTTCTATATCCGAATTTTCATCTTTCCTCTGAACCAAGCACACAAGCTCAATCTTATGCCCTAATTTATTTAAACTCTTAATAAAATTATACGGCCGCACCCTTATGGGCGTTGGTAAATATGGCGTAATAAATAAAATTCTCATTATACTAAACTTAAGTTAATTGAACTCTAAGTCATTATTTTAAGCTGACTTAGCTCTTGTCTGCAAGCACTAACCATTTCCATACCGGTATCTAAGTCTATTTTCCAGAAATTCTAGTCTTCAAGTGTTCTCAATATTTCATTTTTGTCCATTTTCTATATCCTATTAGGCAAAATTCATAAATTTTACCGATTATATGTAAATCTACCAGAAAAATGAATGAATATCAAGCAGGTTAGCAATTTAACAGTTTGGCAGTTTAGCAATTTAACAGTTTTTTTCTTCTGTTTCTTTTCCTACTTACTGCTTACTACCTACTTCTTACTGCTTTTCAGTATCCCCATAATATACCCAAACTTCCTCTTGGGGTTTTGCACGCTCTTTTTAGCTACAATCTTAACTGCTTTTTTTACCTCTGCTTCTCCATATTCATCTATCAACTTAATCATCTTCTCTACTATTTCAGGGTCGTTTTCCTTAAATACAACCTTAGAGAATTTCCTGGCTAATTTAAAGCTTTTCTCTCCATACTTATCTTTTAATTCTTCCCACGTTTTCTCCAGTTCTTCTTCAGAGTAAATTCCAAGTATTTTATAGTTTGTAATATCGCCTTTTGCCCTGCCTTCTTTAGTGAGTTCTCCATATTCTATCTCAATGATATTTAATCTCCTCAAGCCTCCCATTCCTTTTCCAATCAACCACGGGCTTACTGAAAACATCTTTGCCAATCCGTTTGTACTGCCCCGCCAGTAAGGATAATCTTTGCTGAAACTTAACATATAAAGATTAATAAAATAACAGTATTTCTCTCTAAAACTAAATTGCCTATTCCATCCCCACTGCCAATACTCACAAGGCACAGGAAAATATCGCCCTAAGGGATGCTGATAAATCTCATCCTTATTAAAATAATCTAACAGTTTCACCCCTGCATCTTTGCCCCATACAGGATTAAATTCAATTAAGCCATATTTATGTTCTAATTTTCTTAAAACCTTATTTATTTGCCTGCGGTAGGCGCTTTTGCTCATTTTTTCTTTAATCCCCAAAGAATCTGCCAGCTTTTCATAATCAACTATTCCGCTTTCCTTATTCCCATCAAATTCTTTTAATAAAAATAAATACACATCAAAAGCTCTTTCATCACTTGCGCTCATCATTCTGCCTGCCAGGGATGGATCTTCCATAAACCATCTATATACCAATAAAGGCGGCTTTTCCTGCTTTTCCTCAAATCTGCTTAATTTTATTTCATCTATTCTTTTAATTATCTCTTTGGCTATGGCCTTAT
>CAYUDR010000117.1:0-3938 GCA_964443705.1 uncultured Planctomycetia bacterium
TATCCCGGTGCCAGGATAAGATATAGCACCGAAGACCCTTTAGCCGGTATGTTTTTTGCTGGAGGTAAGCCTTTTGTTATTGAGATATACGGACACGACTTAGATACGGGGATGATGTTAGCCAAAGAGATAGCTACTGAATTGAAAAATATAAAAGGCATAGTGGATGTAGATATTTCAAGAAAAATGGGTAAACCAGAATTGCAGATAAAGGTGGACAGAGATAAGGCATCTCATTTGGGTTTAAATGTCTCTGATATCGGAAATACCATTCAAACTTTTTTCAGCGGGAAAGAAGCCACCAAATATAGAGAAAAGGGCAAAGAATACGATATTTTTGTAAGATTACAGGAAAAAGACAGAAAGCATATATCTGACCTCGAAAATAGTTTTGTAACTGCCCCGAATAACAGGCAGGTTCGCCTTAGCAATGTAGCCCGGATTATAGAAAAATCCGGGCCGGTTGATATAGAACGCAAAAATCAGCAAAGGGTGATAAGGGTAACCGCCAACCTCACCGGACAGGATTTAGGAGGCGTTACCGCAGTGGCAAAACAGCATCTGGCCAGAATGAAAATTCCCAAAGATTTTTTTGTTGAGTTTGGAGGAGAAAGGGAAGAACAGGAAGAGGCATTTGGATTTCTAACCATAGCTCTTATTTTAGGCATGATTTTGGTTTATATGGTTATGGCTTCGCAATTTGAATCCTTCAGGGACCCCTTTATAATACTATTTTCGGTGCCATTTGGCATGGTAGGAGTGATATGGGTCCACCTGATTTTTAGACAAACTTTTAATATGAATTCATTTATAGGCCTTATTATGCTGATAGGCATTGTTGTAAATGACGCTATTGTCCTTATCAGTTATATTAACATTTTACGCGCCCGCGGCCTGGGAGTGATGGAGGCTGTTACCGAGGGAGGCAGAGTGCGTTTGAGGCCGGTGCTTATAACTACTCTTACCACTGTTTGCGGGCTCATGCCACTGGCTTTTTCCAAGGGTGAAGGCTCTGAAGAATGGGTTACCTTGTCCCTTACCGTTATCGGCGGTTTACTGGTTTCCACGCTTATTATCCTTATATTTATTCCCGCTCTATATTCTATATTTGAAGAAAGGGGTAAAAAGGAAAAAACAGGAAGATTAATAAAGGAAGCCATAAAAAACATATTTAAAAAGGCGACAGGCTGCTTTACGAGAAAAGAAGCACAAGGGGAATGAAAAAATAACTCATCCCTTTTTATGCTGAGGAGGCAAAAAGTATGTCGAACGGGCTAAAAATGGTAATGATTTCTTATAACAGCGCTATAGACGTTGAGGTAATGGAAATATTGGAAAAATGTGGTATAAAAAATTATACTAAATGGACAGGTGTCAACGGAAAAGGCCAAATGAGCGGTTCTCATTTTGGTTCGGAAGTTTGGCCTAGCATAAACAGCGTTATATTTAGCGCCATGGAAGCAGAAAAGGCGCAAGACCTCATAAAGCACATTAAGGATTTAAGGGCAAAGCTGGGGAAAGAGGGTGTTAAGGCTTTTTGCTGGTCCCTTGAAGAAATGACGTAAACCCCCACACCAATGTATTGGTGTGGGGTAAATAAAAATCCTCAGTGTAAAAAGCTTCCGGGAAAGAGGTGAAAAACGGTCGCTGTCCCTATTTAATCTGCTATTTATTTTCTGTCTTCTTTAAATGGATCTATATGGATTAGAACCTCGTCTATATTCTTAAAATAGGAAACAATTTCCTTTTCTATCTTTTCCGCTATAGCGTGGGCATTTAATAATTTTATTTGCGGGTTTAAAACAATATGTAATTCAGCGACAATTTTTGGACCGACTTTTCTGGCCTTTATTCCATGAACCGAAATAACCTCCTTCTGGTCCCGCGCTATTTGCCCCATCTTTTTTATGATTTCGGGATCGACCGATGCCTCTACCAACTCTGTAAAAGATAATTTTATGATATCAAAAGAAATTTTTAAGACAAAAATACAAACTATTAAAGCTGCAATAGGGTCAAAGATGGGAAACCCGGCTCGAGCGGCCACTATGCCAATAAGAACTATTATCGAGGAAAAAGCGTCGCAGCGGTGATGCCAGGCGTTAGCCACGCAAGCTAAAGAATCTATTTTTTTACCAACAGAGATTGTATAGCGATAGAGCCATTCTTTAATTATAATGGAGACCAACGCCGCCACAAGAGCTATGAGGCCGGGGGAGGTAATGTTTTTTAGCAAAAGGGAACGAATGGCATGTTGGCCGATTTTAAAAGCCACGCCTAAGAGAAGCAGGCCAACGGCGGCAGCCGCTATGGTTTCGAACTTACCGTGTCCGTAGGGATGTGTTTTGTCCTTGGGCTTGGAACCCAGTATAAGGCCTAAAATGACTACTACGTCCGTAATTGCATCTGAAAAAGAATGAATCGCATCGGCTATCATGGCCTGGCTTCTGCCTATTAAGCCAGCTGCGAGTTTAAAGGCTGACAGGAGAACATTTATTATCAAGCCCTTAACGGTAACATTTTTCCCCTTTATAAGTCTCGTGCCAGTATCCATTTTATAAACCCCGCAAGATATGTATTGCAAAAAGTGTTTGTAAATATTATAGCACATAGACACCGTTCTTAAAAGTGGAGATGAAAGGCGGGTGAACTAAGAGTGATTGACAATATTTTTAATAAGCTTTATAATTAATAGAAATATTAAATTAAGGAGAAAGTGATGGCCAAATTGAAAGAATTGTCCGTAGATAAATTGCGCAGGATATGTGTGGCCAAAAATTTTAAATTTAAAACTACGGACGAAATTAAAGTTTCGGAGAAGATATTAAACCAGCAAAGGGCGGCGCGTGCCATAGATTTTGGATTGAGAATAAAAGATAAGGGTTATAATATATTTGCCGCGGGCTCTCTTGGAACCGGGCGCAATACTGCTGTCTCTTCCGCCATTGAGCAAATAGCTTCCACTCAACCAACTCCCGGGGATTGGTGTTATGTTTATAATTTTGACCATCCGGATGAACCCAAAGCCATACATCTTAAGGCCGGCATGGGAGAAGAATTTAAGAAGGACATAAATGAAATAATTAAAGAATTAAAAGTCAATATTTCCAGGGCCTTTGATAGTAAAGATTATGAAGAACGAAATAGGCATATTGTAAAAAAATTTCATGAGAAGAGAGATAAACTGGTTGCGGATCTGGAGCAGAAGGCCAAGGGCAGGGGTTTTAAAATGAAACAAACTTCAACCGGCCTGGTAAGTATCCCCCTTTTTAATGGTAAGGTAGTCAGCCCGGAAAAATTTGAATCTTTGAGAAAGGAAGAAAGAGAAAAAATAGAGAAGGAACGCGAGGAACTTCAGCTTGAGATGTCTGAAGTCATCAGAAAAATAAGAAACCTGGAAAAAGAGATTAAATTTCAGATAAAAAAACTTGATAAACGCATCGCCCTTTTTGCTACCGAACATCTAATTGAAGAATTGAAACAGAAATATAAGGATTACATTGATATAATAAAACACCTCGAAAGATTAGAAGAAGATGTCATAGATAACATAGATATTTTTAGGGGAAAGGAACCCGCTCCCCTTCCAATTCCCGGCTTGATATTGCAGGGCCCTCCAAAATTATTTACCAAGTATAGAGTCAATGCTTTTGTAAACAATAAAGAGACCGCCGGTGCCCCTATTATAAAAGAGATCAACCCTACTTATTATAATTTAGTAGGCAGGATAGAATACCGGCCCCAGTTGGGCTCAATGACTACCGATTTCACAATGATGAAGCCCGGCACCATACACCTTGCCAACGGCGGCTATTTGATTATTCAGGCTCTTGATTTACTGAAGAATTTTATGGCCTGGGAGGCCATAAAAAGAGTTATTAAAACCGGACAGGTAAAAATTGAGGATATTAACGAACAATTCAGACTTATTTCTACTG
>CAYUDR010000118.1:0-3880 GCA_964443705.1 uncultured Planctomycetia bacterium
GCAAAAGACCAAAAATTATGCTTGCAAGCCATATTGATGAAGTAGGTTTTATGGTTAAGTATATAGATAAAAACGGTTATATATATTTTTCCGCTGTTGGCGGACTTGATCCTCATCTTATTCCGGGGCAAAGAGTCAGAATAAAAACTAAAAAAGGAGAAATCTTAGGAGTGATAGGTAAAAAGCCTGTGCATCTTTTGGAGGAGGAAGAAAAAAAGAAAGTTTGCAAGATTGAGGATTTATGGATAGATATCGGAGCCAAAAATGAAAAAGAAGCAAAATCCAAGGTGGACATTGGAGACGTTGCGGTTGTAAACGTAGGATTAGACATTTTAAATTCTGACAAAGCAATAAGCAGGGGTTTCGATGATAAGGCAGGCGTATTTGTTATTACCGAAGTTTTGAAATTCCTGTCAAAAAAGAAATTTGACGCGTCTTTATACGGGGTTGTTACCGTGCGGGAGGAAATCGGTTTAAGGGGAGCAAAAACGAGCGCTTATGGTATTTCGCCCGATATTGGAATTGCCATAGATGTTACTTTTGCGACGGATTTTCCCACAATGGATAAGAGGAAAACAGGAGATATAAAAATAGGTGGCGGCCCTGTAATAGCAAGAGGGCCGAATATAAACCCAAAAATATTTGATTTACTTTTAAGTGTAGCGAAAAAAGAAAATATCCCCTATCAGATAGAGGCGATAGCCGCAGGCACAAGGACCGATGCAAATGTTATCCAGCTTACAAAATCGGGAATCGCCACCGGTCTGGTGAGCATTCCTTTAAGATATATGCATACACCCGTGGAAGTAATCAGTATTAGCGATTTAGAAAATACTTCGAAGTTGCTCGAAAGCTTTGTTTTAAAGCTTAACAAGGGATTACGTTTTTGAATAAAAAGACGCGAAAATGAGAAAAGGCGATTAAAGTATAAAACAAGAGGGAGAATGATTGAAGTTAAAAAGAAAAATGTAGACCAATTTTTGGTGATTGTAAACGAAGGAAATTCCGAAACGGGATATAATGTGGAACTGGATGATGAATATTATCAAAGATTGACCGGAGGCAAGATAAATAAGGAAGATTTTATAAAAAAATCTTTTCAGTTTTTATTACATAGAGAACCAAAAGAATCAATTTTCTCGAAATTCAATTTAAGAATAATTAAAGGATATTTCCCCGAATATGAGAAAGAAATAAGAAAAGTAATCAAATGTTGAAGAATAAAAAAGTTATTATGTTGATTGGCCCTGGATTTGAGGATTTAGAATTTTGGGTAATTTATATGAGAATGATTGAAGAAGGAGCAGAGGTTAAGATTGTTGGTTTGCATAAAGATGAGGAATACGTAAGCAAAAGCGGAGGATTTAAAGTAAAAAGCGAATTTGAAACATCAGAGATTCTCCCCGAGAAGGTAAGCGCAGTTTTGATTCCAGGGGGTTGGGCCCCCGATAAGTTAAGGAGAGACGAAAAAATTTTAAACCTGGTCAAAAAGGTCTATGAAAATGGCGGTTTGATAGGAATGATTTGCCATGCAGGTCTGGTTGGAATTTCAGCCGGCATTGTTGAAGCCAAGAAAGCCACAGGTTCAAAGGGAATCAAGGACGATCTGGAAAATGCGGGTGCCATCTGGGTTGATGAGCCAGCCTTCAGAGATGGAAATATTATCTGGGGAAGGGTTGTAAAAGATATCCCGTTTTATTGTAGAGAATTAGTTAAAGCACTAAAGGGCAAATAAGGTTTATGGGCAATTATTATCCTAAATCAAAAGTTGAAATTAAAGGATTTGCTGCAAGGCATTACGATGTCCTAATGGATATTATAACCCTTGGGAGATATTCTTTTTTCATAGAAGAGGCTATTAAGCTAATGAAGATTGGGCCTCTTGATAGAATACTTGATTTAGGAGCAGGAACCGGCAGAAACGCTTGTTTAATGATGAAATACCTTTCAAAACAAGGACAATTAATAGGAACCGATATATCCGGAGAAATGATTTCCCAGTTTGAGAGAAAATGCGCTAATTTCTCCAATGCTAAAATTGTCCATGCAAGGGTTGACCGGCCTTTGCTTTTTGGGGAAGAATTTGATAAGGTCTTTATTTCTTTCCTTCTGCATGGGTTTCCCCAAGATGTCAGAGAGGTGGCTATGCAGAGTGTCTTTGAGGTATTAAAGGGTAGCGGAAGTCTTTTTATTTTAGATTATAATGAATTTTCGTATAAAAAGATGCCTTTTTATTTTAAGGTGCCTTTTAGTCTCATAGAGTGTCCTTATGCCTTTGATTTTATAGAGCGGGATTGGAAACAGATTCTGGAAAATCATAATTTCGGTGGCTTTGAAGAACATTTTTTCTTTAAAGGCTTTGTGAGGTTATTGAAAGCTGAAAAAATAAAGATTATGCAAAGGGAGGCAGGCTATGTTTAGAAAAATAGTGAAGAACTTCGGTCCGGAATGGGGCGCTGCGGTTATGGGAACCGCGGCTATATGCATTACGATGCAGTTGTCTTCGGAGGTTGCCAGGCCATTTTCTTCTCTTTTATATGTGGGGGTAGGGTTTTATTTGCTGGCCACAGTAATGCTTATTGCATTTTTAATACCCTGGACGTTAAGATTTTTTATGTATCCGGAAGAGGTTAAAAAAGACCTGTATCATCCTATAAAAGGCAATTTTTTTCCCACTATGCCTATTTCTTTTATTTTAGCGGGGACCGGCACCAATAAACTTGGCCCGATGCTTTTCGGCCCATGGCTTTCCTATCATCTGAGCATAGTCTTTTTCTTTTTGGGGGTCATAGGAATTTTCATCTTTGGGTATTTGTTGATAAGGATTCACTTCTTGAACAAAGAAATGCGTTTAAATGATGCGAATTTTTCATGGTTTATTCCCCCCGTCTCCCACCTTATAATTCCCGTACTCGGGACTTGTTTATTAGATGTCTACTGGGCAGAAACAAGTTTGGCTCCCGTTTTATTTGTAATTTCTATGATAGCTTTGGGTGTAGGCTTTTTTAATTTTTTGTTTGTCAGCGCAATGATATGGCGCCGTTATATTTGCGGCACAGTTCCGCGTGGAAATCTGGCGCCTACGATTATGATAGGTATAGCGCCGACCGCTATCATAGTCGTATTTTTAATAAAGTTTATCGAATCTATCGAGGCTTCGCATGGCAATCTGTTCGGGATAAATTTTATGTCTGTGTTCCCCTTGGTAAAGATAATCGCTTCTATTCTATGGGGTTTTTCTTTCTGGTGGTTAATACTGGTAGTAATTCTATTTGCTCACTATATTAAAGTCAAAGACCATCCTTTGGTTTTTGGTTGGTGGGCGTATACATTTCCGCTGGAGGCATTTGCCATTGCCACAGGTCTTTTGGCTAAATGTGTAGCAACCTATTTTTTTCATGGCATGCTCTTGACTTTGAATACATTAGTAACAGTGGTTTGGATAATTGTTGTATTCGGGACTATTAAATGGCTTGAAAGCGGGGTCTTTTTTAAGCCTCAACATTAAAAAGGGGGCAGGAATGAAAATTCGTTCAATAATTATAGCTTTGACAATTGTTTTAATTCCTTTTATCTTGGGTATATTTTTGTTTATAGCGAGGCCGGGCACGGGGATTCAAGGAAAAGAACATTTTATTTCAGATACTAGCAAGGATAATAAAGGAGTAAACTATAAAGGGATAAAAATAGACTGGGCTTTTTGTCCCAATTGGGAATATAAACCGTTATTTTTTCCTTCGCAAGAATATCTGGTATTTGTGTTTCATTATAAAAATAATAACGAATACGACGCAGAGCTTGTGCCTTCTTACACTTTTGCTTCACCGCCCAATAGGCGCTATTCCGCCAATGAAGAGATTTCCATGTATATTGAGGATGA
>CAYUDR010000119.1:0-3865 GCA_964443705.1 uncultured Planctomycetia bacterium
CGATTAAATATTGAGGAAGATGTTATAAAAGAGGCCGAATCGTTTTTGACTGATTTGGTCCCCAATGATGAGATAACACAGAATCAGAAAAAGACCCATGTTCGAGTCTGCACGCTTCAAGCCGTAGCAACTTCATTTACTGAACAACGAACGCCTGAGGTAATTGGCTGGAAACCGATGGCAGATAAACGTCGCCTGACAGAAGATATGTTTATTGCGCAGGTAGTTGGTAAATCAATGGAGCCGACCATTCCGGATGGCAGCTGGTGTCTGTTCCGGTTTAAGCCCGTAGGCTCACGTAATGGCTTAATAGTGTTAGTTGAATCACGCCTAGTATCAGACCCAGAAACTCATCAGAAGTTTACCATAAAACGATACCACAGTGAAAAAGAAAGGCTCGAAAGCGACCAATGGCGCCACACAAAGATTATCCTTTCCCCCGATAACAAAGCCTTTAAGGATATCGTGCTTGAGGATATCACAGGGGATGATTTTAGAGTAATTGCCGAGTTTATCGACATTATAAAATGAAGACAAAAGTTATTATTAGCTTCTCCATCTCTATTTTTTTCATTTTTTGTTACCCAGCAAAACTGATTGCGCAAGAAAAATTAGACAGTTGTACTGATATCACCATGCCTGTATTTACTGATGTTACCTCTGATGCAGGACTTCAGAATGCCGAAGGCGAAAGATTCTCATGGGGTGATTTTAACAACGATGGATATCCGGATTTATTAATTAAGTCCGGGCAACTTTATAAAAATATGGGGCCAGACTCAAGGGGTAATTGGAAATTTACGCTTATGACAAAAGAGAAAGATTCCGATGACTTGCCTTCTTTTGGTGTTTGGGGTGACTATGATAACGATGGTTATGCTGATGTCACAGGTCCTAGTGGGCTATGGAAAAACATAAATGGTAGAAAATTTAAAAAAGTTGATAAGGAAAAAGGCTTTATCATCAACGGCCAACCGTATTCAGCTTCATTGGGCGATTATGATAACGATGGGTATATTGATATTTATATTACAATGGGAGATGCAAACTACAAAAACTATCCGAATGAAGATGGTTCCTATTCTCATCAATTATGGAAAAATGACGGAGGTATTAGATTCAAAAAAGTATCAACGAAAGATAAAATAGGTCAAACCATAGATCAACAAGCAAAGACTTATGGCAGAAGTGCTATTTGGTGTGATTATGATAATGATGGATACCAGGAAATCTATGTTGGGAATTATGCTTATAAAGCAAATTTTTTATGGAAATTTGAGAGAAACCAAACTGTAAAAGATATTGCTAAAATCGCTGGCTGTGCAGGGATCGGTAAAACCTATGTTGATGGCAATCAATATTATGGACATACGCTTGGTACGGCATGGGCAGATTTCGATAACGATGGTGATTTTGATCTTTGGGTTGCAAATCTTGCTCACAAAGATAATATTAATCATCCGGCAGATGTACTTAAGAATCGAGGCTTCAAATGTGATAACTCAAATATTTATATTAACCAAGGTCCGCCAGATTATAAGTTTGTTGACTGCAGAGCAATATCGGGCATTCCAACAAGGCCACTTATAGGAGCAGAAGGTTTACAAACCATAGAAGAATTGAGATCTAGGTTAAGTACAGTAGAAGATGAATTATGGTATGACGTAAAATGCGCAGATTTCGATAACGATGGTTATATAGATGTTTTTGTTACTCAAGAATCCACGCATAATTATGCCCGTGCCCTTCTTTTTCATAATTTGGGAAACCTAAAGTTCAAAGATGTTAGTAGCGATGTAAAAATAGAACTAATTCCTGATTCTGGAGGAGTGGCATTAGCAGATTTTGATTGTGATGGGTTTATAGATATAGTAACTTCTGGGTATAAAAAAGGTGAATCTCAGAAAAAGGTTCATTTGTATAAAAATAAAGGCAATGCCAATTCATGGATTAAATTTAAACTAATAGGGTGCAAAAATATTAATTCGGTCGGAAGCAATCGTTCTGCGATTGGCACAATTGTAAAGATTAAAACTAAAAATGGCACGCAGATTCGACAAGTGGAAGGTGCATCGGGGTTGGAAGGCCAACAAAATTCAATGATTTTACATTTTGGATTAGGCGATATTCAAAAGGTAGACAAGGTTGAAATATCGTGGCCGTCCGGGAAGAAACAAAAGCTTACGAACTTATCGGTAAAGAAAATTCATGAAATCACTGAAACATTATAAACAGCTTATACGTATAAAATGCGCTGATTTTATGAAAAAGACTATAGCTATTATTAAACAATCTGCGTGCATTTCTTCGATTAAAAAGCTATATAGAGATATTTTATCAATTTTGAAAGCGATAAAACAGAAGAGTAATATGAAGCAGACCTTTTGTATAATTTTAATCGTTTTAGAGCTAACGGGGTTAATATATATAGGGTATTTCTTTTGGCTAAATAGATTCGATAAAGAAATTTTCAGAGTAGTTTTAAGTACTATTTTTATTTCATTGGCCTATACTTTTTTACGTACGCTATTGTCAACGTTGCTTCCTCGTATTACCTTAACCCGAATAGTACTTTTTGGCGCATCAATGTTAATAATATTTATTCTCGCATTCATATTAGCATTTTGGATCAATTTAGATAATAAAAAAGAATCAGACGATTTTTACATTTATTTCTTCTATAATAGAGCGCATAAAACCCTATTGTGTTTAGATAGATTGCATTCCGGATCTCCATTTATAGCAGCAACATTTAATAATCTTACCCAAGCCGATAAAGACATTAAGATAGACGAGTCTTTTTTCCAAGATTATTTAGACATCGCAATTATTAAAACTTTTGGCATGCGTTATAGAACATCTTGGTTTATAAAGCACGAGGAGATGCCATTAACAACTATTTCAAAATGGGGACCTAAAGAAATGGCAATACCGGTGAAATCGGTTATGATAAAAGCAGATGAAATACCTGGTTACAAAGAAAATAAATTAATAGAAAAGTTTAAAACACAAGGCTATGATGATGTTGTAACAACTCCAGTAGGAACGCAAATTTATTTTGATACATTCGATAAAGAGCAACACAGACGTATTAGTATGAAAAATGAGTACTGTACGATATTATTTGATTTGTTTCGCGATAACGTTCTCACAGGAGATTTTGTTGCAGATATTAAAGGGCCCTATGATACAAAAGGACTATTTGATAGTGATTTAGAAATTTTCGCTTTTAAAGCCAAATATCGCATTTTATACAATAGACTAAAAATGGGGAGCAATAAATTCTTAAAGTACTATAAGCCATGGGCAGATGATGTAGCTACTTTTTTCCAAGACACTTTCGATATAACAAAAGCAATAGCAGGCAAAGCCGATCAATATTTTATGCAGATACGAGGCAATACACCTCAGCGGCTCTTAAAAGACTAGATAGTTAAAAGTAGAGGTTTTTTCACGAATAAATATCCCTATTTCTATGCATGTAAACTACGACCTTAACAAGATTAAATTTGCCACTGATAGAGCGACATTTAAGCGTGCGGTAGGCCTCTATGAAAGTGACAAGGTGGCAGAAGTTGAAGAGGCCTTTGCTAATTGGACAGCCGTTGTACTCGGTACCAAGCCATACAGGGTTTCTGTATCAGGGCGTAATTATAAGCACGGCCATTGTACCTGCTATCTGGGAGAAAAAGGAACGCTTTGTAAACACATGGTTGCTTTGGCGATACACGCTGTTATGGATGGGAAGCCGTTGAGTGATAAGGATAAAGAACTTTCTCAGGGTATTATATGCAGCGGACGATGTGGCGAACTAAACAAAGAAGAATTAGAAGCACTTAAGAAATCTATCACTGAGTCTATGCGA
>CAYUDR010000120.1:0-3853 GCA_964443705.1 uncultured Planctomycetia bacterium
TATCAATGTAAATTTTATCCAGTTGAGATTTCCAATATTTTATTACGTGTTTTATGGCCTTCTCAAATTCTCTTTTAGCCGTGCGGGACTTAAGGTGTTTAATATCCGCCTCAGGGCTTAAGGGCAATAAAAAGAAAAACTCCTTTTTATCTGCGGGCTTTAATTCAAAAGTAAATTCAACGGCACCGGAAGCAAAACCCTGGCTGTCTTCAATGCTCACCCGCTGCGGAAGATGATTTTCCGCCAAAAAAGAGATTATATCTCCTTCTTTAAAAGCCACGGCCCCAAAACCATCCGGCTGGCTTAATAACACAAGGGCATCTTTATTATTGACTTTGACTACAGAAGTTTCTTTAGAAGATTTAAAACCTATGGATTCAATCTTGGTTAGTCCTCCGTACTGCCAGGGCGGATTTAATTGCACCGGCCTTAAGGCCAGGTATAATTTGCCTTTAACTGTATCAGCAGTGGTATTTTCCAACACATACCACACATAAGTAGCCGATTTGCCTTTAGTCCCACAGGCAAATATCTTCTGATTAAAAATTAAACCCTGATAGTTCCATTCAACCGCTGGTATTGGCAGATACCCTTCTTCTAAACTTAAACTTATTTCACAATCTGCCCAAGTAATCAGGTCCTCATCTATAAATAAATATGGCATAAGAGAAAAACTATCTTTGCGTGGCTCAATGGTCCCATCGTCGGCAAAAAGGGTCTCATCTTTATCTTCCTCAACGCCGACTACTGTCCAGTAGGCCTGCAATTTATAAACCCATCTGGGCAAATAGCCAGGCGGTGAGTCTTCGGCTAACACTTCGTAGAATTTCTCAGGCGTGGCATATTCATCCGGCCCTTTTAGGGCTAATTCTCTAAGGGAGAACCCTTCTCCTTTGCTTTCCTTGCAAATCAATTTAATATATCTGGCTCTGGTCTTATCAAAATAAATTAAGTCTTTACCGCCGTTTGATTTAACTGCCTTATAAACACTTTGCCAGCTCTCCTTATCCAGCGAGATTAAAACTTCATAACTAACAGCGTAATTTTCGCCCCAGTTTAACTGAAGGCCGCCTAAAACTTTTTCTTTCCCTAAGTCGACTTCTATCCACTGGGGAACGCTTTCAGTGGTAACCCACACAGTCTCAAAATTACCGTCCATGATATTAGAAGGTAAATTATTTTCTTGGTATGATAAAGACTCTATAACCGGCTCTTCTTCTCTGCCCTTTACAGTAACCTCCCATAGAGAATATCCCCAGGAAGTGCCTCTTTTTTTGCCAAGAATTTTAATAAATCTGGCAGGTATGGTTTTAAAGTAAATATCATCTGTCTTTCCGTCTCCGGCAGCGGTTTCATAAACGCTTGTCCAGCTGCTGCCGTCGCTAGATAACAGAATCTCATAATGAGAACCGTAGGCAGCCTCCCAGCTTAAAATTAAACCACTGATTTCCTTAACTTCTCCCAGGTCAATTTTAAGCCACTGAGGATCTGAAAACTCACTGCTCCAGCGAGTCTGAAAATTTGAATCAAAGGCACCTTCAGGCAGAATACCCTCCTCCTGTATGGAAGAAGCCGTAACTCCAACCTCTGCCCTGGCATAACTGCAAACAAAAACACTCACTAAAATCAAAAAAAACACAAATTTTTTCATAATTTATACTTTCTTATTAAACATGCTTAAGTATTAACATTATACAAAATCTTCTTTTAACTTACAAATTAAATTTTTCTCAGGTAAACAAATTACCCCCCGTTGATAAGGCCAACCGAGGGGTAACATACACAAGATTTAAATTTCGCTTTTTAAAAAATCTCTGCCTGATTTCAATATGCTAAAGGTGCAGTTCCTAAGTAGGCGTCATCAAAGTAGGCCTGGCCTAAGTTGCCCACACCACCATCGTTATAAAGGAAAGCCAAATATTTAACCATAGTTGTATTAGCCGGCACAGAGGCTTTAACGCTCACTCGCTGCCAGTCGTTATTTCCCGAAACTTTCTTGCTTTCTTTGGACTTAATTATATTATTTTCATCCCAGAATTCTATCTTTATTAAAGCATAGACGTTGGAATGGTCGGCTCCTTTTAAATTTTTGGTTTTTATTCAGGCGCTGGCATAAATTGTATCGCCTACTTTAAAATCTTCTAATTCTTGAATCAAAGCCCCGGCCTCAAAAAGACCATTCTGGACATTAAGCAAAGGGTTGGCGCTGTAGCTTCCGCCTGAAGTATAGTTTTCTTTATTTGAAATTTCACTTGTAACCGCCCAACTATACCATCCGCCTGTGCTGCCCTCTTCAAAATCAGGATTTCTTAATCTATTTTCCTGGGCGCCTGCACCTATGCTAAAAATAAAAACCAATACTAATACACTAATCGAATTCGAGAATTTAACCATTTTTCTCATTTAAAACCTTCCTTTTTATCAGCATGCCCTAAACTTAAAAAAGGTGCAAGTTTCGTACTTAGAGTTTATTTAATTTTGCTTTTGCTTATACCTAATGGGGCGGATAAGTCTCTGTTAGAATGGAAGGGAATTCGGGAAAGTCTCCATTTTTTCTATACTCAGCCCTTAATGCAGAAGCCGAATAAATACTAAATTTTGCGTTTCCGAAAAAAACAGGATTTTTATTATATCCTGGCGCAGATAACGACAAAACCACCTTCTCCGAAACCGGTCTTTGGCTTCTCGATTTCTTTTATTTTGTGGGGCAGGTGAAAAATAGTCTGCCAGAATAAAAATTTTTTAAAACCTTCCTCTTTAAGCAATGTTACAACTTGTGGAGGAGAAAAAAGGTGAGCCTCCTTATAAAATTCACTCTTCTTTTTCTGATAGAACCGGCCCAGAAAACTTTCTCTATCAACCATGCCTATAATTAACCTGCCTTTTTTGTTAAGAACTCTTTTTATTTCCTTAATTACTTTCCCCGGCTCACTAACAAAAGAGATGGTAATAACCACAAGACAAAAATCGAATTCCTGATTTTTAAAAGGAAGCTTCTCGCCTCTGCCAATTTTTACCTTAACGCCTCTTTCTCCGGCAATCCTCGCCATTTTTAAAGAGGGCTCCAGGCCATATTCTATACCCAGGGCGGATGCAAAACGCCCCGTACCCACACCTATTTCAAGGCCCTTTCCTCTTTTGGGCAAAACTTTCCTTATCGCCTTTAATTCTGAAAAGTATGCAAATTTATTTCTTTCATACCAGGCATCATATCTCTTATGATACTTGTCAAAAATGTTTTTTTTCGACATCCATCTCTACTCTCGCTCACAAGCCGCACTTATAAATCCAGCTTGCCAAACCAGTCACCGTAAAACCTTTTTAAATGCTCGTAATATGCCTTGTCTATAGTGGCCCTTTTAACATCCCTTTCCCTGAAAGAATATTTATAACAGGCGCAGAAAGCCATAAGAATATCTCTGGCGTGATTTATTTTTTTAGACATTTCTTCGTTTTCTCTTTTTTTCTTTTTATCTTTGCATTTATCAGGATGATATTTAAGCGCAAGTTTGCGATAGGCATCCTTTACTTCCTGTAAAGTTGCCTCTTCATCCAGGCCCAATAATTTCCTGGCCTCCTCAATATGTTTAAAATCAGCCATTTAAAGCTCCTTTTTTATTTCAGGCGTAACTTCAATTTTAGATTTTATAGAATTAGAAATAAGGCAGTTCTTTTCAGAAAGTTCTATAAGCTTATTTGCTTTTGGAATATCTGCGCTGTGCTTGACTAAAATTTGAGGTTTGATTTTAATTTTAGAAAAAACAAGTTGATTTTCTACCATTTTTAAAATACCGGTTGCTTTGCTTTTATAACTCAAAAATTCAAAACTTTTTCTTCGGGCATAATGCAAAAA
>CAYUDR010000121.1:0-3783 GCA_964443705.1 uncultured Planctomycetia bacterium
ATTAAAATGCCTATGAGCGTTAAAAATATAGAAATAACAGCCCCGCCCATAACAGTCGGATAATCATAATTCATAATGGCTTCATAGGTCAGGCGGCCCATTCCCGGCCATGCAAAAATAGTTTCCATGATGAAACCACCGCTTATAAGGCCGGGTATAGAAAAACCGATAATGGTAATTATTGGGAGGAGCGCATTTTTAAAAGCGTGTCGCCAGATAATTCTTTTGGGCGGCAGGCCTTTGGCTCTGGCCGTGCGGATATAATCCTGCCTGACAACTTCCAGCATACTTGAGCGTGTATAGCGAGAGATGGCTGCTAATCCCCCGAAAGCAGTTGCCGTTACCGGCAAGATTAGATGCCGCAATAAATCCATAAACTTATGTAAAGGCGAATAATACAGTGTATACCAGGGGCTCATGCCTGAAACAGGCAGCCAGCCCAGCCAGAAACCAAAAACAACCATAAGTATTAAGGCAAACCAGAAAGTAGGCGTCGAATAACCAATAAATACAAAAACAGTCGTGACTCTATCATATAGAGAATTATGCCTTAAGGCGGAAGTAACGCCCATGGGGATTGCTATAGCAAAAATAACAATCAAGGCGCTTATATTAAGTAAAAGAGTGGCCGGCAGGCGTTCTCTTATCTTAGTTATCACCGGCCTGTCATCAATAAAAGAGCGGCCGAAATCAAAAGTGACAATGCGCTTAAGCCAGTTAACATATTGAAGGAGAATTGGTTCATCGAGCCCGTATATCTCCTGCAGGCGGGCACGGGCAGTGCCTGAAACTTCGGGATTTAAACCATAGCGGATGCTGGTGGGATCTCCGGGAGCAAGATGCATAATAACTAAAGTCAAAAGAGAAATTCCCAGTATCATGGGAATAATAAAAAATAATCGGCGAATGATATAGGTCAACATATTAAAATTAAAAATCAAATATTAAAATGTGTATCTCTGCTCATCGGGTTCAACATACCACTTGATAAAATTATAACCTATACCCGCCGCGGCGGGTATTATACCTTTAAAACGCTTATTAACAGCCGGGGTGGCATAGGGAATATAGAGAAAGGTGTATGGTTTATCCTCATTTAAAATAGTATGTATTTTTTTATAGATTACACTTCTTTTTTCAATATCAAAAACACGACGGCCTTCTTCAATCAACCTATCAACTTCCTTATTCTTATACGAAATAAAATTTAAGCCGCCTTCCCTGGAAGACTCTGAATGCCATACATTGTAAATATCGGGATCGGTGGGTATAGTCCACCCCAGAATTACGGCTTGAAAATTCTTTTTATTGACGAATTCGTTTAAAAAAGCTGCCCAGGCAATGGTCTGAACTTCAACCTTAACACCTATCTCCATCCACTTTTGTTGAATTATGGTAGCAACATCCTCTCTCTGTTTATTGCCCTGATTGGTAATTAACTTAAATTTAAAGGGCACCCCATTTTTATCCAGTATACCATCTTTATCACTATCACTCCAGCCGGCTTCTTCAAGCAACTCTTTTGCTCTCTGTGGATTATATTCAGTATCCTTGACTTCATTATTATAAGCATAAGTGCCTTTAAGAAATGGGCCTGTGGTCACCTCACCTAATCCCAAAAGCACACCTCCTATTATTTCATTTTTATCTATGGCAAGTGTCAGGGCTTGTCTTACTTTTCTCTTTTTAAAAAGAGGGTCTTCTAAATTATAGCCGATGTAGGTATAAGCGTGAGATAAATATTTATATTTATTTATCTCCCGCTCAAACTTCTTGGTCTGGGAGCGAATCTTATACTGGTAGGGAGTCAGACTCATTGAATCTACGGTTTTAGTCAAAAGCTCTAAATACTGAACAGCTGTATCTGGAACAATTCTCACTACATACTTATCAATATAAGGCCTACCTTCAAAGTAATCCTGATTCGAGTCTAAAATAACATATTCATCTGTTTTCCATCTCCAAAATTCGTAAGGTCCTGTCCCTACCGGGGCCCGACCAAAACCCGAAGTTCTTATGTTTTTGCCAGAAAGTAAATGTTTGGGAACAATGCCCATGCCCAGTTTGAGCAAGGCGGGCGCATAAGGCTCTTTAAATTTAAAGACTACTTCTCTCTCATTTATAATCTTGATTTCATCTATATCGCTATAACTTGAATAATATGGACAACCAACTTCGGGATCGAGAATTAACTGGTAAGTAAATTTTATATCTTCCGCAGTAAAAGGATAGCCGTCGTGCCACTTTATTCCTGGGCGTAAATAAAAAGTGATTTGCCTTCCATCATCAGATATGTCCCATTTCTCGGCTAAGTCGCCTGTGATTTCCAGATTTTCGTCGGTCTTGGTAAGTCCGTTAAAAATCAATTCGCAGATTGAAGAAGAAGCAGTATCATCGGCTAAAAAGGGAATGAGTGTTCTGGCACTCCCAATGCTGGCAGTTACATAAGCATCACCACAAATAGATTCCTCCTGAGCTTCGGAAATTACAGGTATTAAAAACAAAAAAAATGCCGTCAATAATGACGACATGGATATAAAAATTATTCTCGACAAGTTAAAATTTTTATCTTTCACTGCTTATTATTAATTTAGAAATCAGAGGATGAAAAACAGAAAATATTTTTTTATCTGTCTTCTGTTTTCTGACTTCTGTCATCTGTCTTCTGTTCTTTATTAGGGTGCTGATTCAGGTGCGGGTACAGGCTCGGTCTTTTCTGTCTCTGTGGACATATCAGTTTCAATAAGCGACCTTTCTTTTTTGCTGGAGAAAACTGCTAAAATAAGACATGTAGCCAGAAAAATGGAAGCCAGGACAACGGTGGTCTTAACGAGAAAACTGGTTGTTTTGGTGCCAAGGATAGTCTGAACCTGGCCGCCGCCAAAAGCCTCAGACAAACCACCGCCTTCGGTTGGCTGGAGCAAAATAACCACTATCAGCAAGATACAGATAATTACATATAAAACTATCAATATACTTATCATTTATTTAAAATTTCCCTCCCTATCTTTATGATTTTAATAAAATCTCTGGCCTCAAGACTGGCGCCTCCCACTAAAGCTCCGTCAATATCCGGCTGCATAAGTAATTCTTTGGCGTTTTTGGGCTTGAGGCTTCCTCCATACTGAATACGCATATCATCTGCCATGTCTTTGGAAAAAATCTCAGTTAACTTTTTTCTTATAAAATGATGGGACTCTTCGGCCATTTCAGGCGTAGCTGTCCGGCCGGTGCCTATGGCCCAAACAGGTTCATAAGCAATAATAATTCGCGGCAAATCCGGCTCATTTAAATCCTTCAAACCATTCTCTATGTGGTCGCTCAATACTTCAAAAGTCTTATTTTCTTCTCTCTCTTTAAGATTTTCACCAATGCAAAGTATTGGATTAAAACCATATTTCAAAGCCGCTTTTAATCTCTTATTGACTGTCTGGTTTGTCTCGCCAAAATACTGTCTTCGTTCTGAATGGCCGATGATAACAAACCGCACCCCAAGGTCCCTGAGCATCACGGGAGAAATCTCACCTGTAAAAGCACCCTCCGGCTTCCAGTACATGTTCTGAGCGCCCAGGGCAACATTGGTATCACCTATAATCTGAGAAACGCTGTCTAAGTCGGTAAAAGGCGGGCAGATAACCATATCAAGGTCTGTGATATCCTTTAATTCAAATTTTAAGGCCGTAGCTAATTCCCGTGCCTCACTAACTGTCTTATTCATCTTCCAATTTCCGGCAATAATTAATCGTCTCATATCTTCGTTTTCTACTCCTAAATTTTAATTTT
>CAYUDR010000122.1:0-3767 GCA_964443705.1 uncultured Planctomycetia bacterium
CTTCAGCTACATTATATAACAACTCCTCATGGCGGTCAAGCAAATAGGCGTAATTGGTTTGGGTTTTTTGCAACTGATAACTGGCTAGCAAAATTTGCGTCTGTTGATTAACATAAATAATAGCGCAAGTTGTAACAACAAAAACAATTAGCAAAAATCTTAGCAGTTTCATTTTAGCTCACCGTTCCTTTCTGCTACCCTTAGCTTAGCGCTTCTTGAGCGCGGGTTTTCCAAAACTTCCTGCTCAGCTGCAAGTAGAGGTTTTTTGGTAAGAATTTTAATTTTATGATGATGAGCTTCTCTTCTATAAATTTTCTTAACTGTTCTATCTTCGAGAGAATGGAAAGATATAACACAAATTCTGGCTGAGTGTTTCAAAAATTCAATGGCTTTTTGCAATCCTTGCTCCAGGGCTTCAATTTCCCTGTTGACAACTATCCTGAAAGCCTGAAAGGTTCTGGTGGCCGGATGAATTTTTGACTTCGAACTAAAAGGCACAATTCTCGAAACCAAATTGGCAAACTGGAATGTCGTTATTATGGGTGTCTTTTTTCTCTCTTTAACTATTTCTTTTGCAATTCTTCTGGCCCAGCGCTCCTCCCCTAAATTTTTTATAATTCTAGCAATTTCGTCTTCTGTTAAATTATTAATCAGGTCAAAAGCGGTAATTCTTTTAGTCTGATCCATGCGCATATCGAGTGGCGCATTAAGCTGAAAAGAAAAACCCCTTGATTTAGATTCAATTTGCAATGATGAAAGCCCTAAATCAAATAATATTCCATTAACCCCTTTTATCGCATTTCTGCTTAAAATATTGTCCAGATTTTCGAAGTTATCATGGACCAGGATGAGATTTGCTTTATAATCTCCGAGGCGCTGTTCGCATATTTTTAGCGCTTCTAAATCCTGGTCTATCCCGATCAACCTGCCATTCGGTTTAATAGCTTTTAAAATCTTCTCGGCGTGCCCTCCGCATCCTATGGTGCAATCGACAAAAATCTGGCCGGGCTTTGGTCGAAGATATGTCAAGACTTCTCTGCTCATAATAGATTTATGGTAAGCTGGCTGCATTTTCTTTACCCCGTTAGATAATAATCTCTTGCCTCAAAACCCATTTTCTTAATTTGCTCATTAACTGCTTAGATTGTTTCCTGATATTTCCTTTTAACAAAATTTATCTAACGGGATCTGCGTCTTAATGTTATAACTATTTAACTTGCGTTTTTACCTCTTTAATAATCTACCGGCACCGGTAGTTCTAATAACAACCTTAAGCGCAAAAGGATCTACGCCGGTAGAGCTCAAATCTCTATTTAAATCGCGTGTCTTCCTTAAGATTTCAATGGGAATACCTAAATCAAGAAAATCTAACCTTTTCTCTGTCATTTTTGCTCACCTTCTCCCTTTATCAAACCTTCAGCGATTTCTTCAAAAGAGTCTCTGGTTTCTGCATAAAACTCTTCCCACTTATTTTTAGCCCAGATTTCTATGCGGTTTGACAACCCAAGTATCACCACCTCCCTTTTTATTTCGGCATATGATTTCAAGTATGATGGTACTAAAATTCTTCCCTGCTTATCTATTTCCAATTCGCAAGCACTACCAAAAAAGAGGCGATTAAATTTCCTGGCTTCCCCCTTAGTAAAAGACATGGATTGAAATTTTGCTTCTTGAATTTTCCATTCATCTTCAGTGAACACAAAAAGACTCTTCTCCATCCCTCTGGTGATAATCAATTTTTCAATATAGTGTTCCTTGAAGGTTTCTCTAAATTTGGCAGGTATAATAAGGCGGCTTTTTTTATCAAGCGAATGGGAAAATTCTCCATAAAACATTTCTTCCACTTCCTTCCACTTTGTACCACCAAGTATACACTTTCTATTCAAGCTTGTCAAGTCTTAATTTTACTTTTTTCCTTGAAACACAACAAGTTGTGTAAAAAACATAGATAGCCACTATGGGTAGTGTGGAAGAATTAAAGAGAGAGGATAAAATATTATATATTGGTCTTAAAAATTAGATGATAGATGTTGTTCGGTAGAGAATTGGATGGATTTCCTTTTAGAATAAAAGATGTTGGAGGGAAAAGGGGTGAGTAAATAAAAAAGAGCAGGCTCATAAGCCGAGTTCTGTTTCCGCCATAGGCGGATAATGGTCATCTCTCTGCTTCCAGTGTTACCACTGGAATCTAACGGTCTACCCGTCCCTTTTGACGAGCAGGGAACTCTTGGGACCTATTTGGCCTTTCTCCGCGTAGAGATTGCCTCGTTTCAGCTCCTCCCATAAATGTGGGATTACTCGTCTCTGTGGCTCTCCCGAATTTTCGGGATCCCGAAGCATAACTTATTGGGTTTCTGCATTCGGGATTATCCTGTCCCTTTTGCTATATTGAGACGGCGGGTGTTACCCACTACGCTTCCCTGTGGAGCCCGGACTTTCCTCCCCACGATTTAAAATCGAGGGGCGACCATCTAAGCCTGCTCTCTTATAAGAACAAAATTATATTTAAATTTAACGCAGTTCCTTTAATGCCAGGCAAGCCAATTTATCTGCCAGCTTATTCTGGCTCCTTGGCACATATTCTATTTTAAAGAAACTGAAAGCTGAAATCAAATATTTATTTAAATCGTAAAAAATCCTCAAATTTTTATTTTTTATTTTATATATACCGTTAATTTGATTAGCAAGCAACTGACTATCTGTTTTTACCACAATTTTTTTCACACCACAAAAAAGGCAAATTGTAAGTCCATAAGTCAACGCAAGATATTCAGCTACGTTATTTGTGGCTACACCAATATATTTAGACAATTCTTTTTTCAACCTACCACTTCTTAATACCACCCCTATAGCTGCAGGACCGGGATTGCCGGAAGAAGCCCCATCAATGAAAAGTTCAGCTGCATTACTCATCCTTGACCTCTCGGGTTTCTTGAGGCAAATATAATATCCTGGCGCAATTTTCGCAGAAGATTAATTTATCCGAAATGCTCAAATCGTTTATAACTTGTGGAGGTAATTTCATATGACAACCGCCACAGCTATGGTCTGTGACAGGCACAAACGCCGCCCCATTCTTACCACGCAAAACTTTCTCATATTTCGCATAAATTCCCTTATCAATATCTACCAATATTTTTTCTCTTTCTTCTTTTAATACTTCCATTTCCTTGTCAATCTGGCTCATTCTGTTATTGATATACTCCTCTTCTTCCTTGCAACTTTTAAGTTTTTCTTGTTGCCTTTCCTTTTCTTTCTTCATATCCTCACTAACATTATCTATCTTATCAAGCAGGGCAATAATTTCATCTTCTAAGACAGAAGAATCTGCCTTCAATCCATTTATTTCAGCCTGTAAAGATGTATATTCCTTATTTGATTTTATCTGATAAAGTTGCGCGCTATATTTTTTAATTTCAGATTCTTTAGTATTTAATTCGAGTTCCTTTTCCTTATGTCCAACTTGAATCTGTTTTAATTCTTCCTCAATATCATTAACTTGTTCATTTATTAAATCTGTTTGTTGATGTAACTGCTCCAGTTTTCGTGGTAGTTCCTTTTTTTCGTTTTCTAAAGCGATAATTTTCAAATCAACTTCTTGCAACTTAAGTAATCTACTAATCTGTTCTTTAATCAATTGCTGCTGCTCTCCTTGCTTTAACAGATGACAGAAAAGAGATTTCTTTCTGACTTCTGTATTCTGACGTCTGACTTCTGAGAATGGTGGGCGATAGAGGGCTCGAACCTCCGACCTTTGCGATGTGAAC
>CAYUDR010000123.1:0-3764 GCA_964443705.1 uncultured Planctomycetia bacterium
CCGGCTTAAAAAATCCTCGTCGGCCAATTGGTTCATTTATTTTTCTTGGCCCCACGGGCGTTGGGAAAACTCTTTTAGCTCGAGCACTGGCGGAATTTATGTTCGGAGACGAAGAAGCCAGCATCCAACTTGATATGTCAGAATACATGGAACGTTTTAATGTTAGCAGGTTAGTTGGTGCTCCCCCCGGCTATGTTGGTTATGAGGAGGGCGGACAGTTGACCGAGAGGGTCAGGCGCAGGCCGTATTCGGTAGTTTTACTGGATGAAATAGAAAAGGCACACCCGGATGTTTTTAATATACTTCTTCAGGTTTTAGAAGAAGGTCGGCTGACAGACAGTTTTGGAAGAAAAGTTGATTTTAAAAATACGATTCTAATTATGACTTCAAATATCGGGGCAGAATTGCTCCGCAAGCAAGGTTCAATAGGTTTTAAATCCGAAAAGGAAAAAACAAGTTTTGAAGAAATGAAAAATAAATTGCTGGATGAGGTTAAGAAGACATTTAAGCCTGAATTTTTGAATCGAATCGACGATATTATTGTCTTTCATCCTTTTACCAAAGCACAATTGCAAAAGATAGTAGATATAGAAATTGCCGAAGTCAAAACGAGACTTAAAGAGCAGAAAATAACTATTGAATTGAGTCCCGAGGCGAAAGAATTCTTAATTGAACAAGGTTTTAATTCCATTTATGGAGCCAGGCCTCTTAAGAGAACAATTACTCGTTATATTGAAAACCCTTTGGCGCAGCAGGTGCTGGAGGGAGAATTCAAGAAAGGGCAGAAGATAAAAATTATCAAAGAAAGAGGCGGGCTCACTTTTAAAACTAAATAGTTTTTACCCATATATGAGAAAGCCGCCATTGGCGCAAGCCGTTAGAGAACTTTATTCTCTAATGGGGTTTACTAAAGAGTTAAATTCTAAATGTTAGTTTTACAGGTATCGAGAATCGAAAATGAGATGCATTTTTTTAAAAAAGAGTCGTTTACGATTAATTTTTATCGCTTCACTAATAGCTTTAATTATTTGCCTGTTGACAGTAGTGAGCCCGCTTCTTTTAAATAATTTTAAGGTTTATGTCAAGAAAAGAATAGCCAGGGATTTTAATATAGAGGTTGAGGTTGGAGAAATTAGCGGAGGGATTATAAATCCCCTGACTTTTGAAAATATTAGTATTTTGCGCAAAAAAGACGGTTACCATTTTGTCTCTTTCCAGGTTAATGCTTCTCTACCCAATTACCGCATCTGGGATTTGCTTCTGGCTCAAATTTTTGGCTATAAAGAGTTGGTGCTTACACTCAGTGAGGGTAGATTATATTTCAATTCACGCCTGCCTTTGCTTACTCAAATAGCGGGAGGGGTTGTAGTTGATAAAAGACAGATAAGGCAAATTAATTTAATAGCCAGGCATAATGCGGATAAACTGTCTTTGGCGGGGAAGATAACCGAAGAAGATATTCCCGAATTAGACTTAGAACTTACATACGCGAAAGAATTTACCAAGACAACCTTTAACATACAAGGCCCTTTAAGAGAATTGGAATTTGAGGGTCAAGTGTTTGTATTGGGTGAGAAAAAAATCGATTTTAAAAGTTTGTTGAATATTTCAGATAAAAAGATTAAAATTGAAGATGCCAGATTTAATCAATTTTATTTGGCCGAAGGCTCTTACGATTTTGAAACCAATAAATTTACCGCTAAAATTTCTTGTCCCGGACAAGAAAAAAAATCACTGACTGTTGATTTTGCTTTAGCTGATGATGTTTCTTTAGATGAGACGTTCATAAGGCCGTTTTTATTGAGCTTAAATTTCAATCATTTTAATCTCTTGGGCCGGGATATAATTAGTCTTCTTCGGGCCAGGGGGGAATTATTTAACGATGAAGAGGAGAAGAGGCGCTTTACATTTAAGGTTTTAACCCATGGAACCATAATAGACCAGCAGCCCATTGATGAGTTAGAAGTTTTTTGTGATTATAAAGACAGTCTTTTAAATATTGTCTGGGCCAGGTGGGGCGAGGAACACAATGCCTGCGGCACAATTGATTTTAGAGAACATCCGCCTGAGATTAATTTAATCTGGCGGATTAAAGAAATGGATTCGGCGCGCTTCTTCTCTTTATCTGATCAGGTCAACGGAGGGCCTCCTTTATTAGAAGGAAAAGTGAGTGGGGAGATTTACATAGAAGGCAATCTGTTTAGCCCATCCATTGGAGTTGCTTTTGAAAGCAAAAAAGGAAGCCTTCTGGGTGTAAAATTTGCAAGTGCCAATGTAAATCTTAAAGATAAATATCCTATTTTAACTTTGCACGATTCAAGAATTTATAGAGAGGAAGGCGGCTTTTTTGTTCTGGACGGTAAGATTGATTTAAGAAAAGTCCAAGCCACGAAAATTTTTAATGACATCAAAGTCTTGAGCGATGAAAAGACCATTATTCTTGACGGATGGGATATCAGCCGTCGTACTGATCAATCAGGGCTTAGCATGAAAAGGACATTTAGTGAAAAGTTAAAAATTGGCTTCGAGGCTTTTGTCAACAAAGAGACACAGGATCTAACAGGAGAAGAGACGGCCATGGAAGTGGAGTATAAATTGGATGGAAGCCGTTTTTTGTTGATGCGTTTTGAAAAAGATAAGGAGTTCTTTGGTTTAAAACATGGGACGAAGTTTTAAATGGTTAAATTAAACAAAGAAATAGACAGGTTTCTTAAAAAAGTCGGGAAGAAAATAAATGTCGCTATTAGCTATATAGGTGATGTTTCAATTCTGGCGTGGAAAGCTTTTTATTTTGCTTTCAAGCCGCCATTCAAAATAAAATCTGTTTTTCAGCAGGCAAACTTTGTCGGCGTAAATAGCTTCTCAATCGTCTTCCTGGTATCTTTATTTACTGGTATTGTTTTAGCTCTTCAGAGCGCTTATGCGCTTCGGGCGATTTCAGGCGAGATGTATGCGGCAAGACTGGTAGCGCTTTCCATGACCAGAGAATTAGGCCCTGTTTTGACAGCCCTGGTTATTGCGGGCAGAGTGGGAGCGGCTATTTCGGCAGAATTGGGAACGATGAAAGTTACCGAACAAATAGATGCCCTTCAAACTCTGGCTACCAATCCTATTAAATATCTTGTTACCCCGCGCCTGGTGGCGTTGGTAATTATGTTGCCTCTTCTGACAGTTTATTCAGATGCCATAGGCATGCTGGGAGGATATATAGTTGGTGTGTGGAAACTCCATGTGGGTTCTGTCATGTATTTTAAGATGACCTTTGATTATTTGGTATTAAAAGATATTTTTACTGGTTTAATTAAATCCGTCTTTTTTGCTGTTGTCATTGCCATTATAGGTTGTTACCAAGGTTTAACTACAGAAGGCGGAGCCGAAGGCGTTGGAAAATCGACGACTCTGGCCGTAGTTGTTTCTTTTATTTTGATAATAGCCGGTGACTGTCTTTTCACGGCACTTTTCTATTTTGCTTTTAGGTAAACCCCGTTAGAGATAGTCCGCCTTTAGGCGGACGCCTATTAACGGTAGGACCTTTAAATAAAAGCTTATTGTTTTTTTAGTAAGACCCTAATCATGTTAAGATATTAGAATTTATTTCTAACGGGGTAAAAATGATTGAAATAATAAATTTAAGCAAGAGTTTCGGCGGCATTAAGGTATTAGGCGAATTAAATTTGAGTATTAGAAAAGGCGAAACCATGGTTATTATTGGCCGTTCCGGCTGTGGGAAAAGCGTCCTGTTAAAACACATTATAGGCCTTCTT
>CAYUDR010000124.1:0-3745 GCA_964443705.1 uncultured Planctomycetia bacterium
AGGTAAGTATGTAATTATTCCGGGAACCCCCGACAGATTAGAGGCCCTGGTTAAGAAAATACAGAATCCCATGAAGAATTTTTCTTTTATGGAACATACCATGTATACGGGTGATTATGAAGGTGTAAAACTTACCGCCATTAACGGCGGAATGTTTGCGGCTAATACTGCTATTACCACTGAGATTGTTTGCAATGTTGAAGCCAAGAACCTGATACGCTTAGGTTCATGCGGGGCCTTACGGGAAGACATCAAGGTGGGAGATTTGATTTTGGCTACCGGTTCTATAAGGGGTGAAGGAGTTACGCCATATTATGTAGACGAAAAATTCGAGACCTTGCCTGATAAAAAAATTACTGAGGCATTAATAAAAGCAGCAGATAAGCTCGGCGTAAAGATACATCAGGGAAAAGCCTGGTCAACCGATGCTCTTTTAAGAGAGACAAAAGAATTAGTTGAAGCCAAAGCCGAAGAGGGAGCAATTGCCGCGGATATGGTGACTTCTACGCTCCTAACTATTGCTCAAACCTATAATGTGAAAGCAGCTTCCATTCTGGCTGTAAGCGATAATGTCATGACCGGTGAAATGGGCTTTACAAATCCTGCCTATTACATAGCCCAGACAACTATGATTAAGGTAGCTCTGGAGGCAGTTAAGATTTTAGAAGGAAAATGAAAGAATCACCGCTTTTCTGGCCAGTAAAGTTAAGAGGTAGTCTTATCTATTGCCTGGATGAAACTGCTCTTCCGCAAAAGCTCATTTATCTGGAGGTAAAAACTCTATCACAGGCAGTAGGCCTCATTAAAACCATGAAAACCCGCGCCTTCGGCCAGGTTCTTATGGTTTATAATATTTTTTTATTAATCCTGAAGAAAAATAGGAATTTAAAACCGCAAAAGCAGGTTGAAAATTTAAAAAAAGCGGCCTTAGAAATAAATAAAAGCCGGCCCACTTTCCCTTTTCCTTTTTTCACGCAAATGATACTCTCCTGGGCGAGACAGGGCAAGGAGGCGGATGAGAATATTTTTGTTTTTACCAAAGACAGGATTGAGAAATTTCTTATTAATTTAAAAGAAAAGCGCCTTGACCAAGCCGGGAGATTGAGCCGTCTTATCAAAGACGGAGACAGCATTTTGACTCATTGTAACGTTAGCGGTTCTTTGGTTCTGGCGGCTGAATTTTGTCGAAAACAAAACAAGAAAATAAAAATTTTTACTACCGAGACAAGGCCTTATCTTCAGGGCTCGCGTCTTACGGCCTGGGAATTACAAAGATCGGGTTTTGATGTAACTATTATTCCTGATAATGCTGTGGCTTTGGTGATGTCGAGTGAGTTAGTGAATTTAGTTGTAGTGGGCGCAGACCAGATGGCGCAAAATGGAGACATCGCCAATAAAATAGGCACTTATCAAATTGCCCTTCTGGCCAGACATTTTAAGATTCCTTTTTATGTTTTTGCTCCGCCACCGTTTAAAGCTAAGACAAAAGATGACATTGAAATAGAAATAAGGCCTGAGAAAGAGTTATTGGAGTTTGAGGGGAAAAGAATTGCCCCGCAAAAGACAAAAGGATTTTATCCGGCTTTTGATATTACTCCTAATAATCTTATTACTAAACACATTACTATGGATTTATAAAAATGCCTAAAGAAAAAGAGTTAAAAGAAGAAATTATTAAAACAGGTAAAAAGCTTTATAATTTTCGCCTCCTGGCAGCCAGGGGCGGTAATTTAAGCGCCAGAATAGAGAAAGATTTAATTTTAATAACCGCCAGCGGCAGTTGCTTAGGCCAGCTTAAAGAAAAAGATATTTTAAAGGTTGATTTAAGTTCTAAAGACGTTGCTTATGAATTTAAAGGCCTGACTACAGAATTTGCCATGCATAGTTTAATCTATAAAAATTTTCCCACCTCCAGGGTGGTTCATTGTCATCCGCCTTTAATCAATGCCTATTATTCTATTTATGATGAGTTTGAAAATGTAACTTTTGAGAGTAAGTTATATTTGGGTAAGGTGCCGGTTGTAAAACAGGTTACGCCTAACGTAAGTAAGCCGGAGGAGGTAATAGAAGCCTTAAAAACTAACAATATAGTGGTTATTAAAAACCACGGAGCGGTTTGTATGGCAGACAGTTTCGATGAAGCCTTTTATCTAATAGAAGAATTGGAAGAATCAGTAAAAATGGCTGGTTTTGCGCGTCTCTTTGCCAAAGAAAAACCGGATGAGTTTGATAAGAAGCTGGAGAAAACGTTAAAAGATACGCAAAAAGCTTATGATATGTTTTCCAGAGAGCATATTTTTAAAATTGTAGGCTTGATTAATCGGGATGAAAATTTTTTATCTAAGGCCAAAGAACTGAATTTAACAACCAAGGTAGTTATTAAAATGGATGAAGAGGCCGAGAAAGTTTATAAATTTAATTTCCAGGAGGGTAAAATCGCAAAAGTAGAACATGACGAAGATGCGCCTTTTGTAATTTCCGGCCCGGCTGGTGCCTGGAGATTGATTTTCGAAGGAAAACTTGATCCTTTTGTGGCTACCACGCAGGGTAAATTAAAACTGAAAGGTGATTTAGGAACAATTTCTCGTTGGTATGTGCCTTTCTCCCGCATGTTTTTCTTATTTAAAGAGGTAAAAATAAAATGAACGTGGAATATCGAATGCTTATTGACGGCAATCTCTGTGAGGGAAGGTCTGGCAGGAGAGATAAGGTTATAAATCCTGCTAATAGCCAGATAATAGCACAAGTGCCATTAGCCGATAAAGAGGATGTGGAATTAGCCCTTAGGGGAGCCCGGCGTGCAATAGATAAAGGAGAGTGGCCAAGGATTTCTTTAG
This sequence comes from uncultured Planctomycetia bacterium, assembly GCA_964443705.1. Taxonomy (GTDB): domain Bacteria; phylum Omnitrophota; class Gorgyraeia; order DAOVKU01; family DAOVKU01; genus DAOVKU01. The sequence goes on from CAYUDR010000124.1 coordinate 2,838, forward strand.
CCAAGCGAAAAGACTATCTAATGGAAATTTCGAAGGCTATTCTGGATAACGCAGCAGAATTCGCTCAACTTGAAACCCAAAATGCCGGTAAGCCCCTAAAGGAATCAACTTTTATGGATATTCCCTCAAGCGCTAAGACCTTTGAGTATTTCGCTCATAATTTAGAACGTTATCTTAAAGGCAAGAAAATAGAATTAGAGGCAAGTGCCGAAAGTTTTATTTATCCGCAGGCGCGGGGGGTAGTGGTTTTAATTGTTCCCTGGAATTACCCTCTTTTGATTGCCTGCTGGAAGATGGCCCAGGCCCTGGCGGCTGGAAATACTGTAATTTTAAAACCTTCAAGCTTAACACCTTTATCTGCCTTAAAGCTTGGCGCAGTCATAGAAAAAATAGGCCTGCCCAAGGGGGTTGTGAATGTAATAAATGCCCCTGGGGCTGAAATAGGCTCTTATCTATGTTCTGAAGCGAGGGTAGATATGATTTCCTTTACCGGCAGCAAAGAGGTGGGAGGGCAAATTATGTCTTTCGCCTCTAAAAATATAAAAAAGTTAATTATGGAATTAGGTGGAAAATCAGCAAGTATTATTTTAGCTGATTGCGATGTAGAGACAGCAGTTAACGGTAGCTTATGTTCCATATTTCTTAATCAGGGCCAGATGTGCACCGCTATGTCAAGAATACTGGTTGAGAAAAAGATATATGAAAAATTCAAAGAAAAATTTGTCGAGAAAGCAAAAAGGATAAAATTGGGCGATCCTTTTAACCCGGAGACACAGATGGGCCCATTGATATCTTACCCGCAACGCACGAGAGTAATTTCTTATGTAGAGGAGGGTAGAAGAGGAGGGGCAAAGGTTCTATGCGGCGGCAAGATTCCCGAAGAGCCGAAGCTAAAGAACGGATTTTTC
>CAYUDR010000125.1:0-3623 GCA_964443705.1 uncultured Planctomycetia bacterium
CCTCAAAAATCTCCTCCCAGAGTTCCTCATCTTCTACATTTAAAAGCGCAGCGCTCTCAAAAGGCTCTAATCTTTTTATGCCGAGCGACTTTTGAATAATATCCTTTATCCTCTTTCGCTCAGGCTTTCTATCTTTCTTTAATAATTTCTCTATCTCTTCATCGTTAATAAAATCCCTTCCACCTTCCATAAACCGAGTAATCTCATCCTCTTTAACAATGCCTTTCATCCAATCAGAATGAGATAAATTATAATCTTTCTGCGCGTCGATAGACAAATTTTTTTTAATATTCAATTTTTGCATTCCTGATTTATTTTTTACTTAACCTTTTGTTACTCTTAATTTATCTTTATAAGGGCAACTGAATTCGTCCCCTCCATAAAGAGGTCGTTTGTAATAACGCGTATGGAGAAGCTTATGTGCTTTGCCTTCTAAGGGTTTGCCTAAATACTCCTTGTATAATTGTTGAATATAGGGATTCTTGTAGGATTGACGAATAGGAAGTTCTTTGTCTTCTTCATAAAGAGCTTTTGCTCTTTTTTCTCTTATCTCTAATCCTCCATAGGGCTGACCGCCTCCACCAACACAGCCCCCCGGACAAGCCATCACTTCTATAAAATGATATGCGAGTTTGTTCTTCTTTTTTGCTTCCTTTACGCGGTCAAGGACATATTTTACATTGCCGATGCCATGGGCAACAGCAACTCTTATTTTTTCACCATCTAATTCAACCTTTGCTTCTTTTACGCCTTTTAGGCCGCGAATAGATTCAAAATCAACTTTTAACAATTCTTTCCCTGTAATAAACTCATAAGCGCTCCTTAAAGCAGCTTCCATTACCCCGCCGGTGGCGCCAAAAATCACTCCCGCTCCGGAATACATGCCCAGGGGAGCATCGGCTTCACTTTCGGGAAGATTAACCAAATCAATGCCGGCCTGCTTGAGTAATCTTGCAAATTCTCTCGTAGTAATTGTAACATCCACATCCTGAACTCCCGAGGCAAACATATCATAACAGCGAAGTATCTCATATTTCTTGGCTGTGCAGGGCATTATTGAAAGCATAAATATCTTCTCTTTTGGAATATTCATTTTTTGCGCCCAGTAAGTCTTAACCATTACACCTAACATTTGATGAGGAGATTTCGCAGAAGAAAAATTGTCAATAAACTCAGGGCAAAATTTTTCCAAATAGTCAACCCATGCGGGACAGCAAGTTGTAATGAGGGGGAGCCTGTTTCTTTCTTTTCTATATCTTTTTACAAATTCCGAGGCCTCTTCCATGATCGTTAAATCAGCGCCGAAACTGGTATCAAAAACATACTTGACGCCAAGCAGCCTCAGGGCGGTATAAATCTTTTTAGTAACAGAAACACCGGGAGGCAGGCCAAATTCTTCACCAAGAGCAACTCTTACCGAAGGAGCAATTTGAGAAACGACTATTTTTTCTGAGTCATTAAGCGCATCCCAGACTTCCTCAGTATGCTCCTCTTCATAAATGGCGGCTGTAGGGCAATAAGAAACGCATTGTCCACATTTAATACAAGGGCTGTAAAATAAATTTGGGTCTGCTCCGGCATAAACATTAGAACCTCTTTGGAGCATTGCTAATGCCCCTACTTGTTGAATCTCGTTACATATATAAACACACCTTCCACAGGCAATACATTTTTCAGGATTAATATTGAGTGCTATAGAACTATTATCCTTATGTTCCTGTTTTATTTCATTTGGGAAGCGCAAATCTCTTACGCCCAGTTGCTCCGCCAAATCCTGCAATTCGCAGCTTCCGTTCTTAATACACTCCAGGCAATCTGTAGGATGAGAAGAAAGTATGAGTTCTAAATTCATCTTTCGTGCCTTAAGCACTCTTTTTGTGTGGGTAAGAATCTGCATTCCTTCTTCTGCTGTTGTACTGCAAGCACATTCTAAAGCCGGCTTTCCTTTTATTTCTACTACACAAATTCGGCAGATTCCATCCACCTCAAGATCCGGATGATAGCAAAGGGTGGGAATACTTATTCCGATTTTCTTCGCCGCTTCCAAAATAGTACTACCTGCCCAAATCTCAATTTTCCGGCCATCTATTGTTATATTTATTAAACGGCTCATTTTTTAATATCTGGTTCTTCTGGTATAAGTAGTATGCAGGAGGTGATGCGATTTCTTTCCTAATGGTTTACCTAAAAACTCTTTATAAAGCGCAATAATAGCAGGATTTTCATGAGACTTCCTTATGGGTTTACCTTCATCTTCTCGATATAAACTCTGGGCCCGCGCTTTTCTTACTTTCGTATTGGTAGGCATAGGCTGTCCTCCCCCTCCAATGCAGCCTCCGGGACAAGCCATTACTTCAATAAAATGATAAGGAGATTCTCCTTTTTGAACTTTCTCCAATAGAATTTTGGCATTAGATAATCCATGGGCTACTGCCACTTTCAATTTTAAGCCATCTAAATCTACCTCTGCTTCTTTTAGCCCTTCCATGCCGCGCACCTGTTTAAATTCTATTTCTTCCAGGGTTTTTCCTGTAACTATCTCATAACCGGTTCGCAGTGCTGCCTCCATCACTCCGCCGGTGGCGCCAAAAATTGTGGCCGCGCCTGTTGATATGCCAAGTGGTATATCAAAATCTTCTTCCGGCAAATTAACAAAATCTATGCCTGCTTCTTTAATCATCCGGGCTGCTTCGCGCGTAGTTAGCACTGCATCTACATCTTGAGCTCCAGAATCTTTCATTCCGGGACGAACGGCTTCAAATTTCTTTGCCGTACACGGCATAATAGAAACCACATACATATCCTTTGGCTTAACCCCTATTTTCTTGGCATAATAGGTTTTGGCTATTACCCCAAACATTTGCTGCGGAGACTTGCAACTGGAAACATTTTCTAAACATTCAGGGAAAAAATGCTCAATGTATTTTATCCATCCAGGAGAACAAGAGGTAATCATCGGAAGCGCTTTCTTGTTTTTTATTCTTCCCACCAGCTCACTTGCCTCTTCCATAATTGTTAAATCTGCAGCAAACTGCGTATCAAAAATTTTATCAAAATTTAACATCCTCAGAGCAGCAGCCATTTTACCTGTTACCAGACTGCCGGCCGGCATACCAAACTCTTCTCCAATAGCAGCTCTTACTGCCGGGGCAGTCTGAACTACAGTAAACTTTTTGGGATCAGAAATTGCTTCCCACACTTCATCCACCACGGTCTTTTCCCGCAACGCCCCAGTAGGACAGGCAAGAATACACTGCCCGCAATTAGTACATTCTACGTTATTGAGCCCTTTATTAAAAAAAGTTAATACCTGTGTTCTTCCTCCTCTATCAACAAAGTCAATAGCGCCCACCGACTGGATTTCAGAACATACTCTTATGCATCTACTGCACTGAATACATTTATTTGGGTCTCTTACAATAGCCGGAGATGAGAGGTCAAGTTCATAATGATATTTTCTTCCTTTTTCAAATCTCAGGTTTCTTATTCCCAAATCATAAGCGAGCTTTCTTAATTCACAGATTTGACTTCTCTCACAGGTAAGGCAATCTTCGGGATGATTAGCTAAAAGTAACTCAACAATCATTCTGCGCGCCCGCCTTACACGGTGAGTGTTTGTTTTT
>CAYUDR010000126.1:0-3606 GCA_964443705.1 uncultured Planctomycetia bacterium
ATAAGGTACCCGTTTCGTGCGTTAATTACTAATAGAACAAGGTACCCATATACCTGAATACTCCTTTTAAGTTTTTCATATTCCGGGTCACCGGACTTAAGCGGACGCCGCGGATTATATCCAGATATTTTTACATCTTTTACTTTTACTCTCCTTATTTCGTGATACATATGGCCCCCTAATTTTAGCTTCGTTAAAATCGTAAACGAGAATTCTTAACAATTTCATAGTTCCTGTCTAGTGCAAGCTTTTTGAAATATCCACAAATGGCATCTACCTCGGACATTGAATCCGGATACGTAACCATCAATAAAACGCCCCTGTGCGACCTCATTAAAATGATGTAGTTTTCAAGTTCTATACACTCGTGTTTACTATACGGGGTAAAGCAATTGATCCAGTGTCGCTCTCCTGGCGTTTCCATATCAAAAAATACCTTACCGCACTTAATACACATTTCCAACTTTCCTCTTTGAAAGTTTTTAATTCTTTCTTCGATCGTCATGCCCATACGCCAATCATCGAGCAAGTGTATCCATAAGGGTTGTTCATAGTAATCCATACGCCCTCCTTTCCTTGATATTAGGGAGATAGAAACACCTATACCTAACTGCCAAATATTCTACTCTGACAGTTAAAATATACCCTTTTAGGCTGGAAAAGTCAGGGGACGATTTAGAACTTTTTTACGAGGCTATTTGTCCTGTAGAGAAGAGATTTAATGCGAGTGAATTGGAGAGGGAATTGCTGTCTTGAAAGCTGTTTTAAGATTTCCTTTTGTATCAGGAAGGTGGAATCTTACCTTAAATATATCTGAAAATTCGCGATCCTTATTTAGAGCTTTATAGAACTCAAAAGCATGATACCCCGCAGTGCTATTTTCCCTTAGTATTCCTGCAAGGTCATCAATATAAATATCTATATATGAACGGTGCTGTGCTATAGATGCCAAAAAATTTCCATAGATAAATTCTCCTTTTATCTTCTTTTCGAGAAACTTCTTAAATAATAACTTCGCTGGGATGCCTTCTTTAAACTTATTTTGTTTTATAGCTTTAGCGCTATCAAATAATCTTTTTTTCTTATATTCTATAAACTTTCTGCTAGCAAGTTCCCTATTGAATAGTTTATTTGATCGCTTTAGTCGTTGCGCAATATTTTGCTCTTCTCGTATACAAATAGGTGACGTACAGTGGGTAGTGCCATTATTTTCTTGCTCAAAGCAATTGCATTTTCTGTGTACAGAACTTTTCCTAATAGGGGCGGTCTTTTTGGATATTATAATGTTCTTATTTTCTATAGTAGCTGGATAATATTTTAAAAAATCGTTTTTTCGCTTTTTTTCATGACAAACAGTCGAAGATAACCCAAAGAATACAATGATGTTGGTGATCAATTCTTGCTTATTGTCATATTTTAATTTCGTGAAACTAAATAACTGGTTCAAGTAAAAAATTAGTGCATAAATACCTTTTTCGGTTCTTTTGGCAAATCTTAAATTACTATGGTACTTCGCAATATGCTGCTTCACCTTGAAAAGATTCACTAATTCGCTAGCGTTTTTTGCGCCTGTCTTGATTCTGCCTATACGTTTAAGATCCAATGCAATGCTATTAAGATAATCCTTCTGTCGTTCTCGTTCTTTAAATAAAGATTTTATGTACTCAACATTTGCAACTATAATGTTGGCATATTCTTTCAGAATATAATCACGTTCAGTTTTCTTGTTATAATAACCTTTAAGGACGAAGCTAAAATGCTCTAATGCTCCGCTGTTAAGTAGCTTTCTTATATTACTCTTACGCTCGGTAACAATTTTGTTTATCTCGCGGTATTCTTCTTCGGTTATCTTTCGGCCAAATAGTCGTGACCATTCTTTGATTTGGGATTGTTTATCCACCATAATTATGTTTTTTTGTTAACTCCAAGTTCTAAAATATCTTTACCATGAACATTAAATAGATGGCCACGAGTAATGCTTCTACGCTCACCCGAAAAAGTCCTGGCTAAGGAAATATAATATGTTGCCCAATTAAGAAGTGACACCTTAGAAATAATGGAGACTCCATCATTAGCCCACTCAACAGTAACTATATGCCCTAGGCGTCGTTGAGACGATTCACGTTCATCTTCAAGAATTGATTGGTCATCGACATGATATAACGGATATTCTGCTTTATCACCATATCGGATAAAGCGCCGGATTATATTAAATCCGTTATGCAGTACAAATTCTGGACCTTCCCAAAACGAAAGATAATTAAACCCAATTTTTGCAATAGCTCTCATTATCTGTTGATCGATTTTTCCTTCTACCTCACAAAGCCAATTGACATGTTCCGTATTAGGAGGATCCAGCACTCCTTTCATTTTAAAAGTAAACCCTTTTTGTTTTAGAATTTTATCCCCTGTTTCTTGGGAACATCCTAGGATTATAATTCCTCGCGGATCATTAAGATTATACTTTTCATCTATTGAAGAAGTTTTGTCGGGGACATTTTCTAACTTAAAAAATTCATATTCAGGCATATCGCCCTTAAGAAAACCAAGTTGAGAAAGCGGCTTTATTATAATTTTATCTCCGGCTGCTGAATAGTCTCTATATACATATGCTCCTTTGAAGAATCCTTCTGTTGTTTTTATAATTAATCTGCTTTTTTTTCCAAGGGATTTAAATTCAGATGCTTTTTTAACTTTATGATCAAATCTCGCTATGCCTTCAAAAGAATCTCTAGCAAGATCTATTTCAAGGTTATCACCAAAGTATTGATTACAGTCATCACAGACGGCTTTATTATCCGGACCATTCAAGACAAAATTATTAGTAAATACACCGAAAGAACGTGGTATCACATGCTCGGCTTTTTCGAATTCTGCTTCACTTTTACTTTCTAAACAATAAATACACTTCATACTTAAAGCTATGTGTACATCCTATTTTTTTATAGCACGAGAACTATCTCAGGAACCCGTATTTAAAAAGGTATTTAGGTTAACTGTTTATTATGGTTCTATGATTTCATAAATTTTTTTTACCGATAAATCTCTAAGTTTTTGCTTTTTTCCCGATGGCCACATTATTTCGGCTTCGTCTACTTTTTGAATACGAGCTAATCCAAAATGTAAAATCATAGAATTTTGCTGCCCCTGCAAACCTTTCGAACCTTCCACCTGTCGAACCTGTGTACCATATTTAGTTCTAATCTTTACAACTGCCCCAATCGCAGATTTATTACTTCTAGTTCCTACCAATTTAAATTCAATCCATGAATTTTTGCTACCTTTTGTACCCATGTTTTTATACAGATAGACTTCCCCTGGTTCGCCTACATTTTTACTTCCAAAAGTAACTATATCAACAAAGCCATCACAATTAAAATCTGCCGCTGCTGCTCCAACAGTACCAAATAATTCTATTTTTGATTTATCACTTATCCCTCCAAAGTTCCTGGCTTCTTTAAACTTTGGTTCGCCAGACTTTGAATTTCCTAAATTATAAAGAAGAAATGTAATTGCATGAGGTGCGAGAATAACCCTATTATCTCTATCATGTGGATAAGCTTGCGTAACTAAAATATCTACGTACCCGTCATTATTAAAATCTGC
>CAYUDR010000127.1:0-3473 GCA_964443705.1 uncultured Planctomycetia bacterium
CTGTTAATAGCTGCAAAATAATCGAGGCAGAACTATAAGTCATAATCCCCAGGGCAAGAATAGTCAACCGTTGCATGGCTCCGCCGGTAAACATATTCATAATTCCAAAGAGCGTACCCCCTTGAGTCTTGCTAATGTTATCAAAAAAGGTTGATAGCACCTGACCGTCTATGCCGGGGGTAGGTATAAAAGCACCTATTCTAAAAATGGCTATCAATCCAAGAGTAAATAAAATTTTCTTTCTTAAATCGGGTATCTTGAAAGTGCTGCCTAACGCCTTTAACATAATTTTGCCCCGTTAGAAATTCCTAAACAGGCTCTCTGCTTTGACCAACAAAGCTAACAAAGTAAATAATTTAATATATCCCCTTAGAAAAAATTTCTAACGGGGTTTACTTTATGAGAATTATCTTACCGCCTATTTTTTCGATTTTTTCTTTTGAGCTTTTGGAAAAGGCTTGAGCGCTAACGCTCAAAGCTTTAGTCAAATCGCCTCTTCCGAGTATTTTAACCGGTTTGCTTTTGTTAGCTATTAAATTTTTGTCTTTTAATGTCTTTGGGGTAACTGCTTCGTCTTTTCCAAATTTACCAAGTGTACTCAAATTTACTATTTGATAATTTTTACTTGCAATATTTTTAAAACCTCTCTTGGGGATTCTACGCATCAAAGGCATCTGGCCGCCTTCGAAACCAATTCTTATTTTTGCGCCGCTGCGAGACTTCTGACCTTTATGGCCCCTGCCGGAAGTCTTGCCGCTTCCGGAGCCTTCACCCCGACCTAATCTCCTTTTTCTTTTTCTGGGAATATTTAGTTTCAACTCAGAAAGTTTCATTTAACTTCTTGCCTTATCACTTTCATGCTCAATTGATTTCTTGCGATTATCAAAAGAAGCATTTATCTTCTTCAATCTTTCCAAACCTTCCAGTGTAGCCTTGATTACATTGGTCGAATTGCTCGACTTCAGGCATTTAGTCAATATATCCTTAATACCTGCACAGTCGCAAATGGCCCTGACTGACCCGCCGGCAATAACTCCTGTTCCACGACTGGCGGGTTTTAAAAGGACCTTGGCTGCAGAATAATGCCCTATTACCTGATGTGGAATAGTTGAACCGACCAATGGAATTCTAACAATGTCCTTTTTGGCTTGACTGCCCGCTTTTCTTATAGCGCTGGCGACCTCATTGGCTTTGCCATATCCAAAGCCAACTCGACCATCTCCATAACCAACTACAACAACGGACGTAAAAGAAAAACGACGCCCACCTTTTATTACCTTGGATACTCTATTAACAGCCACTACTTTCTCTATTAATTGGGGCCCTTCTTCTAAATTTAACTCTTTTCTCTTAAATTTCTTTTCCAAAAAAACCTCCTTCAATAAGCACATAATTTATGGAACGATAGTAAATATAATTTATATGCGCGAATTGAATCCGCCCCAGGCGGATTAATTCAACCAACAGACTTATGTTTCAGCCATAGGCTGACCCGTCTCTGGCGGGCACTCGTTCCATAAGTCTGGGTTTCATTAAAATTTCAATCCATTTTTTCTGGCAGATTCGGCAAGGGCTTTGATTTTACCATGATACATATTACCGCCTCTATCAAACTTGATCTGTTCTATGCCTTTTTCTTTAGCCTTCTTTGCTAAAATTTCTCCCAATTTCTCAGCAGCCTTGATACTGGAACCACTTTTAAGTTGATGCTTAAACTCCTTGGAAGTCGTTGTTACTATAAGAATAGTTTTTTGTTCAACATCATCTATTAACTGGGCCCGCATATTTTTTAAGCCCTTAAAAACAGATAAACGCGGTTTTGATTTATCGCCAAATATCTTTTTCCTAATTCTTACACGCCTTCTATGACGACCTAACTTTTTCTTATTTTTAACTGCCATTTTGTTCTCCGAAAGACAGACGTTAGAAATTTATTATTTTTTCTCTCTTCTGTCCTCTGTCATCTATTCTTAAGCAACAGCTTTGCCTGCCTTGCGCCTGACATATTCTCCTTTGTATCTTATTCCCTTGCCTTTATATGGCTCCGGCTTATAAAATCCTCTGATTTCCGCTGCTACTTCTCCTACTTTTATTTTGTCTATACCCTTAACTATAATAGAGTTAAGTTTTGGGGTTTCTATGGTTATGCCTTCCTCAATTTCATAATTTATTGGGTGAGAAAAACCCAATTGCATATTTAACTGTTTACCCTGAACCTGAGCCTTGAACCCCACACCATGTATCTCAAGCTCTTTCTGATATCCATCAGTTACGCCCTTGACCATATTAGCTACTAAACTCCTATTTAAACCGTGAAGAGACCTGTCCAGCTTGGAATCAGTTTTACGAGTAACAATTAACTTATCATCTTTTATTTCAACTGTTAACCTGTGATGAATCTTCATAAATAATTTACCTTTTGGGCCTTCGATTGTAACTTTGTTTGAATCGAGTAAGGCCTTAACGTTTTTGGGTATCTCAACAGGTTTTTTGCCAATTCTAGACATTATCTTCTCCAAATATCTATCAGAAAACAGAAGTCAGAAGTCAGAAAAATCTTTCTGCCCTCTTCTCGTCTGCTATCTGTCTTCTGTTTACCAGACGTAACAGATTACTTCGCCGCCTATCTTTTTTTGCCTGGCTTCTTTATCTGTCACTATGCCCTGGGAACTAGAAATTATCGCTAAGCCAAGACCCCTTAAAACAAAAGGAATTTTATCTTTATCAACATAAACCCTGAGACTGGGCTTGGATATTCTTTTCATCTCATTTATGGTTGATTGTCCGGCTTTATCTATCTTTAAATAAACTCTTAAAACCCCTTGCCTGTTATCCTTTATTTCTTTATAATTTTTTATAAAACCCTCTTTTTTTAGAAGCTCGATTATGGCCCTAGCCATATTTGAAGCAGGAACATCCACTTTTTCTTTTTTGGCCCTGCTGGCGTTCTTTATCATTACTAACATATTTGCAATTGGATCAGTCACCGACATCTTTTTTTCCCTTCCTTTTGTAATTACCAGCTAGCTTTTTTAACACCAGGGATTTCTCCCCTACTGGCCATTTCTCTAAAACAAATTCTACAAAGTCCGAATTTACGCAAGTATCCCCGAGAACGACCGCACTTAAAGCATCTGTGGTACTTGCGTGTTTTAAACTTTGGTTTTTTCTTGGTTTTTTCTATTAAAGCTTTTCTCGCCATCCCTTACTCCCTGAAAGGCATACCAAATAACTTAAGCAATTTATAGGCATCCTCTTTAGATTTAGCAGTAGTGCAAATAGTAACATCCATTCCTTGATTTCTTTGAACTTTATCAATATCTATTTCAGGAAAAATTGTCTGTTCATTTAAACCTATAGAATAATTACCATTCTTATCAAAAGAATTAGAAGAAATACCTCTAAAATCTCTTATTCTTGGCAAAGCTACATTTATAAACCTATCAAAAAATTCATACATCCTGGCACCCCGT
>CAYUDR010000128.1:0-3472 GCA_964443705.1 uncultured Planctomycetia bacterium
TTTTAAATCAGAAAAATACCAGAAAGCGATACAAGAATATTATCATAAACATGTTTGCCGCATGGACCCCTGGCCGGATTGTTTGAAAAGAAGTATTGATAAAATGAATGCTGACATATATGAATATATGTGCGGCCCAAGTGAGTTTACCATTTCGGGTACGCTCAAAAATTTTGAACGCTCAGAAGCCCTTGCCGATATAAAAGTGCCTGTTCTTTACACATGCGGCCGGTATGATGAGGCCACTCCCGAGTCGACCTCTTATTATAAGAATTTGACTCCGGGTGCAAAAATGGTTATTTTTGAGGACGCCTCCCACGAGCATCACCTCGAAAAAAAAGAGGAATTTATTAGCATAGTCCGTGAATTTTTGAGGGGCTAGGTGAAACCGGGCGATATACTGCTATTCGGACCGGAAACTACCGCTTTAGAAAATGTTATGTTGCCGGCGCTGATAAAAGGCAGCAGACCCAGAACTGCGGCCGCAGGTAAGACGGCCAAGGGGCAGAGGGCATAAGGACATGGCGAGAGATATCTTAAAGCCAAGTCAAATACCGCATTGGTTATTGTTACTCATGACGAAAGCATTGCTTTTATAAACCTTATTTCAAGGGGTTTCCCTTGAAATAGGTTCTGACTCTTTGATGTCGGGACCCCAATTTTTTCATCAGAGATTAAAAAATTGGCTCTGAGGCCGAGAAACAGCCGGAGAATATTACTTGTCAAAATAAAGATTTATGTGTTATAATAAACTAAAGCAATAAAAAAGGCGCGTGAGACGTAAAATCAAAAGTGTTAAATAATGACCAAAAGAAAGGAGATGTAAAATGAAGATAGTGTTAGCGGTAACGGTTTTTATAGTAAGTCTTTTCTCAACTCTAAGCATTTTTGCCGAGGAGAGTGTTATGAGTAGCGGCCAGCAGCAGGCTGCCGTTTCCCAAGCGCAACCAGGGGTAAAAACGATACTCTCTTATAAGAAGGAATTGAAAATTACGGATAAGCAGGAAAAGGAACTGATACGTCTCATGACAGGTTTACAGGACAATCTCACAAAAAAGCGCAAGGAGATAACAAAGCTCAATTCCGAGCTTGCCAACATGATCAATGAAAAAAAGAGCCTCAAACTGATCAAGCGGAATATATATAATATCACCCGCCTTCAGGCGGACGCGTTATACGCTGATATAGAGGCAGCGAGAAAGATCGAAGATATCTTTAGCAAGGAGCAGTTCGCGAGCTGGAAGGCGATTCAAGCGGAAAACCAGAGGGAATTATCGCAGAAGGCGAAAGAGGACCAGGCCAAACAGCAGCAAGGTATTGCGCCAGACAAGAAGTAGCTCTATTGCGACAGAGCCTAATTATTAGTCAAGGTTAGAGTTGTGACAGATACGTATTTATTGGGTTGAACGACAGAAAAATTTCAAATTTAGCAAATGTCCGCCTCTCAAGGGTGGACATTTTGTATCAATTTGTGTCGTAAATAGATATTACTTTTTGCCCGACAAATCCAAAAAACTTCCCAAAATAGCACCTTATAGCCATAACATATCTTGCATTACAACACCCCCTATAATATTACAAAAAGTGTCATATTTATATGCTAAATGCATATAATTGTATGCTAAATACATATAAAAGAAAAATATGACACTTGTTGCCGTATAAAAATAATATTTGACTTTTGTATGCAAATCGTATATAATTGTATGCAGAATACATATAAGGAGTGCTGTATTGAGAAATTTATCAAAAAACAGAGCAAGATTACTTAAGTTATTCTATGACCACCCCGATGATGCATTTTATATGCATCAGATAGGAAGGATTCTAAAGAAAAAGCCGGGGGTATTTCAGAGAACCCTATACAATATGACAGAAGAGGGAGTTTTGGTGAGCGAATATAAGGCAAATGCACGTTATTTCAGGGTAAATAAAAATTATCCAATATATAGTGAGTTAAAAAGTATTGTTAGTAAGACAATAGGCAGTGACAGGCAATAGAGAAATAAAAAGATGCCAAAGAGAATTATTTATTTATCATTAATATTTACATCGCTTGTGTGTTTTTATACACCGCGGGTATATTCCGGAGAAGTTAAGATTGAAGAACCAAATTTCGAGATAGAAGGGGAACCAGTTTTTAGATTTATGCTGGAAGATAGCATTACGCTTACTTTGGAGGAGACCGTAAGGATTGCCTATGAGAACAATAAGAACGTCCAGATTCAAGAAAAAGAACTTCAGATTGCAAGGGCACTTATCCTGGGCGCACAAAGCAATTTTTTACCGAAATTAGATTTTGATTTTGGTTACACGCACAATGATGCCGTTCCTACTTTTCCTGTCGGAGGCAAAAAAGACGCGGGTGTTTATATGGGATACGAGAATGATAATATGATAGGTATTTCTATAACTGATGCTCTTTATACAGGAGGCGCAAACACTGCCAAATATAGACAGGCAAAATTAAATTTGGAGGTTCAACACGAAATACTACGCGCTAAGAAATTAGATGTTGAATTTGAAACAAAGAGACTTTTTTACGGGTTATTGCTGGCGCATAAGACATTGGAGATAGCTCAGGATTTAGTAGACCAGGCCCAGTGGCATTATGAGAACGTAGAAAGCAAATTTGAACATGGCACATCTTCGCGCTTTGATGCTCTGCAGTCCAGGGTGCATGTATCATTACTAATACCGGAACTCGTAGAAGCAGAAAATTCAGTCAGGATAATCGGCGCCGATTTAAAGAAGCTGCTTAGTATGAGTCAATATACCCAAATAACATTAGATGGTGAATTAGCCTGTAGCCCCATAGAGATAAATGAAGGTGAATTTTTAAAAGAAGCCTATTTGGGCAAGCCTGAGATGATTATAAAATCTCTTGGCGTAGATATAAGCAGCTGGGCGATTAAAGTCGCTCGTTCAGAAGGCATGCCTAAGGTAAATTTAGATTTTGGCTTTGGTTATCGTTCAAATAACTGGAATAATATGTTTAATTATCAACACAATATGTGGAGCGGAGGGGTAAGAGTAAGCATGCCAATATTTGATGGCTTTTTAACCAGGGCAAAGGTGCAAGAGGCCAAGGCAAAGTATAAACAGGCTGACTTATCAAAAGTTAATTTAATAGAGCAGATTGCAGTGGATGTAAAAGAGGTTTGTCTTGATTTAAACCAGGCATTGGCAATTATAAAATCCCAGGAAGATAACATTTTTGAGGCAGAAGAGGCGTTAAAAATTTCTGAAGTTGCTTACGCTAGCGGCGTGGATATAAATTTAGATGTATTAGATGCACAGGTTTCGTTGGCACAGATAAGAAACAATCTTGCGCAGGGAATTTATTCTTATCTTATGGCTGAGGCGCAGCTTGATAGGGTAAGGGGAATAGAATCTTTCCCTTTTATTGAGCAGGTAACTGAAATGGAGGCAAGAAATGAAAAATAAGATTAGTATAAAAATAGTTTTTTTG
>CAYUDR010000129.1:0-3443 GCA_964443705.1 uncultured Planctomycetia bacterium
AATCTATGGCGAGGAGTTTCTGCCTTCGGTTCCCGTTCTATCTATTCTGATTTGGTCTGAAGTATTCGTTTTTTATTCATTTGTTCACTACGAGATTATGATTGCTGTTAATAAACAAAAGTTATATTTACTTTTTGTTGGCACGGGGGCGGCGGTTAATGTAATACTTAATTTAATATTAATACCCGGATATGGAATTGTAGGAGCGAGCATAGCAACTCTTATCTCTCAAGTCCTGAGTGCCGGCCTTATTATAGGACATTTATTACCTGCTACCAGGGTATATAATATAGTGGGTTGTAAATCTATGTTAAAACCACTGGCGGCAGCTTTTATAATGGGCATTTACGTTTATTATTTAAAATCTCATTTAGTTTTAGCTGTTATAGGAGGGGCGATAATTTTTATTCTGACAATCCTTCTTATTCGGGGAATTGACCAACAGGACATTCAATTAATAAAATCTCTTTTTTATAGAGAAAAATCTCATAAAAAGGCATAGATAATGAAAGTTTTATTAGTAGCTCCCCAGTCACACGATACCGTATTGGGGATGATTGGTAACCATTGCAGGAAGGCATTAGAAAATATCGGTTACGAAATAGAGACCTTTGATTTTCGGCAAAGTCGGTATTTTAAAAGTTCTTTCGGCTCTCTTCTGAAAAAAGGTATAAAGAAACTTTCTCCTTTTTCACCCCAAAGAATTCCTCTTATTAAGTCCTTGGAAAGAGAAAAAATGAACAAGTCTTTACTGGCAGTCACCAGAGAATATCGACCTCATATTTTGTTGGTTTTGACAGGCGATAATATTTTCACAGAAACTTTAGAAGAAATTAAAAAGTCAGGAATAACAACCGTCAATTGGTTTACTGATCCAGTTCTTGACCCAGGCCGCAAAGATTTTGCCCGAAATATATCTGCCTATTATGACTATTTCTTTATATTCGAGTCCGAACGTGTCTTAAATTATACAAAACTTAAATCGCGCTATATTAAAACCGTTCCATTAGCATGCGATCCCGATGTTCATAAAAGTATTGATTTATCTGAGAAAGAAAAGCAAAAATATGGCAGTGAGGTTTGTTTTACGGGAACAATAAAGTTTGAACGCGAGAAAATATTGAACTCTTTGACTCATTTTAATCTGGGTATATGGAGTTCTAATTTAAAAAAGAGTAGTTCACTTATTAAATTCTATCGGGGAAAATGTCTTTTAGATGAAGAGAACGCCAGAATATATAGTGCTTCGGATATCGTTCTTGATATTAGCACTCCCTATGGGAAAACAAATGAGGTTTTTTATACCAATCTACGGGTATTTGAGGTAACCGCTTGCGGAGCGTTCCTTTTGACAGATAAAAGTCCGCACCTCTCTAAACTCTATGATATCGGTGAAGAAATAGTTTGCTATCGGGATGAAAAAGAATTAAAAGAATTAATTAAATATTACTTAAGCCATCCCGAGGAACGAAAAAGGATAGCTAAAAAGGGCCAGGAGAGGGCATATCACGAGCATACATATGAAAAAAGACTGAGAAAAATTCTCTCAATTGTTATAGAGAAAATGGATGTTTGTTAAATTTAAAAGGTGTGCTATGGGCTGTTTCTTATAGGTAATAATATGAACTACAAAAATAAATCTTTGCCGAATGCTAAAGAGATCACTCAGTGCATCGCCAGCGATTTTATTTATCAAGACGGTATATATATAAGTCCAAATATACCTAGCAAAGTAAGCTATCCGGATGGCGCAAGCGAAGTGTGTTTTTCTATCGAAGATAAATCATTTTGGTTTCATCACAGAAACGATTGCATTATAACTATTATTAAAAGATTTTCTGTTAGTGGTGTCATATTGGATGTTGGAGGGGGGAATGGTTTTGTTTCAAAGATGTTAGTTGATAACGGCCTTGACCCTATTTTAGTTGAGCCTAACCTTCAAGGTTGCATAAATGCGAAAGGGAGAGGTATCAAAAATATAATTTGCGGTTGTATAGAAGACCTTGATTTCAGTAAAACCAGAGTTGATACAGTAGGCCTGTTTGATGTTTTGGAACACGTTGAAAATGAAAGCTACTTTTTTAGTTTAATAAATTGCTTGCTTTCAGATTGTGGTAAATTGTTGATTTCCGTCCCTTCCCATTCTTGGCTTTGGAGTGCGGATGATGAATATGCAGGCCATCACAGACGTTATTCCATAAAAAGCCTTAATGCCATATTAAGCAAGAGCGGATTTAAAATACTTTTTTATAGTTATTTTTGGGGGTGTTTGCTTATTCCTATTCTTTTCTTCAGAAGATTGCCTTATTTATTAGGTCGAAAAAAGGTAAACTTAATTAAAAAAAGGGATTATATAATAGAAAATGATATTATTCAGTCTGTATTATCATTATTTTCGCGAGCCGAGATTAATAAATTGCGAAAAAAATATATCTCTAATGGTGCGAGCATCTTAGCTCTTGCAGAGAAGGTGTAGGCAACGAAAGAACCTATGAGGAAGATAAAGAAGTAACTTGGAAGTACGGTCTCGAAGTATCGTTTGCGTTATTAAAATTTAAATTTTTTGACTGAAATGGTTAACCTTAGGGAGTGATTTATTTGAACATTATAAGAAAGATAGGATATTCTAAATTTATACCAAGGTTTATATTGAGACTTATTGATGATTTGCTTTTGATTCCAGCCATGTGGCTTCCCGGAAATTTTGTAAGGGTATTCTTCAATCGGCTTCGCGGTGTGAGAATTGGAAAGAAAGTATGGATCGGTATAGGGACAATACTGGGCAATCATCCATTTCTTCTTAATATAGGAGATAATGTTATAATTTCTCCCGGTGCCAAGATATTGACTCACGATACCAGTTTTACCGTGGTGGGTGGAAAGGATCTGGCCGGTGAGGTGGCCATAGGTAATAACGTGCAGATAGGAGAAAATGCTATTGTGCTACCCGGAATTGTTATCGGTGACAGAGTTATTATAGGTGCGGGAGCTGTGGTTAATAAGGATATACCTGAAGGAAAAATTGCTTGCGGTGTGCCGGCAAAAATAATCTGCTCAACCGATGAAGGCCTGGAAAAATTGAAGGAAAAGTTAAAATCAGAAAGATATTTCTCGACATGGTAATACGAAATAGTAAAATAAGTAAAAATCTAACAATTGGCAAGGGTGGATTAGTACGAGATAAAAAAGTCCCTTTGCATATTCCCTATTTAGATAAGGAGGATGAAGATGCTGTATCCGAAAGGGTACGCTCCAGCTGGGTGATGGGGGACGGACCAAAGTGCAGAGAGTTTGAAGAGGCCTTTGCTGATTATTTAGGTGTCAGATATGCCTTGCTTACTACTTCCTGTACTACAGCTTTACATCTTGCATTTATGAGTTTGGGGTTAAAAGAGGGTGAAGCCATAATTCCTGATTATACCTTTACTTCCACAGCCCTTGCT
>CAYUDR010000130.1:0-3366 GCA_964443705.1 uncultured Planctomycetia bacterium
TACTGTTGATTATGTACGGCATGACTCTATGAAGCTGGCAAAAATAATTAATTGGATTTTAAAACAGGAATCAAAAGTTTTTTAACCTAAATTTTGGGCTAATATGTTAATAGAGAAAAAGGTTATTATAAAGAATAAAGCCGGATTACATGCACGTCCCGCGGCGCTTTTTGTTCAAATTGCCAATAAATATAATTCTGAAATCAGCGTAAGCAAAGGTAAAGAGACAGTAAATGGAAAATCCATTATGGGCATAATGATGCTGGCCGCAGGGAAAAAGAGTAGAGTTATTATAAGAGCTCAAGGTAAAGATGCAGAAAAGGCAGTTCTGGAATTGGAAAATTTACTTTTAGGAAAGTTTGAGGGTTAATTCAATGGCAATGAAAGGAATACCTGCTTCTCCCGGTATTACTGTTGGCAAGGCATATTTGCTTGATAGTGAAAAGTTAACTTTTTCAAAGCGTAGAATTAGTAATGAAGAATTACCTTTCGAAATTGCTCGTTTTGAGAAAGCTCTTATTCAAACTCGCACAGAAATCTTGAAAATCCAGAAAGGTATTGAAAAAGAGCTGGGCACAGAACATAGTGAAATTTTTGACGCCCACCTTCTTGTTCTGGAAGATAGGGCTTTGATTGAAGAAGTAATTTCAAGACTCAAAAAAGAAAAATGCAATGTGGACTACATTTTTTCTAAAGTTCTTGAGAAATATACAGCTGTTTTTTCCAAGATAAACGACGAATATTTAAGAGAGCGATTAGCTGATATTCAGGATGTCGGCAGGAGAATTTTAAAGAATTTAGTTGGCAAGAAAAGAGGTTTTCTTCGGAACTTAAAAGAAGATGTTATAGTAGTTGCTTATGATCTTTCGCCGAGTGATACGGCTATGATGCATAAGGAAAGGGTTCTTGGTTTTATTACTGATATTGGCGGCAGAACTTCTCATACAGCCATTATGGCGCGTTCTCTCGAAATTCCAGCTGTAGTGGGCTTAGAAATTGCTACCGAACAAGTAAAGAACGGAGATATTCTTATTATTGACGGTACGCATGGGATAGTAGTGATAAATCCCAAAAAAGAAGTTCTTAAAAAATACAAGCAAGAAAAAATAAAGTTTGAAGTTTTTGAAAAAAAACTGATTAAACTCCGTGATTTACCCTGTCAAAGTTTAGATGGCAAGAGAGTGGAGTTAACAGCCAATATCGAATTTCCGGAAGAAATACCTTCCGTTATATCCCATGGTGCGGAAGGAATAGGATTATATAGGACAGAATATTTTTATATGAACAGGAGCGATTTACCAACAGAAGAGGAGCATTTTCAGGCTTATAAAAAAGTAGCCCAGGCCATAGCGCCACACTCTGTAATCATCAGGACCCTTGATTTAGGTGGAGATAAATTTCTTTCGCAATTAAAAGTGCCAAAAGAAATGAATCCATTTTTGGGCTGGAGAGCTATTAGATTTTGCCTGGCAAGGCCTGATATTTTTAAAAGTCAATTAAGGGCCATTCTGCGCGCCAGCGTTTATGGTAAACTAAGAATTATGTATCCGATGATTTCCGGTGTAGAGGAATTGAGGCAGGCCAATAAAATTCTCAATGAAGTAAAAGATAATTTAAGAAAAGAGAAAATTCCTTTTGATGAAAATTTGGAAGTAGGAGCAATG
The DNA here is from genome assembly GCA_964443705.1 of uncultured Planctomycetia bacterium. GTDB lineage: Bacteria > Omnitrophota > Gorgyraeia > DAOVKU01 > DAOVKU01 > DAOVKU01. The sequence goes on from CAYUDR010000130.1 coordinate 1,665, forward strand.
ATAGAGGTACCTTCAGCAGCCGTTATTTGTGATATTTTGGCCAAAGAGGTTAATTTTTTCTCCATCGGAACTAATGATTTAATTCAATATTCTCTGGCAGTTGATAGATCAAACGAGAAGGTGGCTTATCTCTACGAACCGGTTCACCCGGCCTTATTGCGCCTTATTAAAAATATAATTGATACAGGGCATAAGGCTGGCATTTGGATTGGAATGTGTGGTGAGATGGCTTCGGAGCCGGCCTATGTACTTATTTTACTTGGTTTGGGATTAGATGAATTTAGCACAAGCGCTGCTGTAATACCGGAGATTAAAAAAGTCATTCGTTCCGTTACATTTTCTCAGGCACAACAAATTGCCCAGCAAGCACTAAAACTTGATTCCGGCAAAGAAATAGATAAATTTGCCAAAAACAAGTTGGAACAGATTTTACCCGAACTCGCAGTTTAGATATTCGTAAATCGGTTTTAAATAGGAGTATATTATGAATATATTAGATAAATTAGAATTAATTGAGAAAATTGATAAAAGCAACATGTTGAAACTGTTAGTTGATTTTCCCCGGCAGGCAAGAGTTGCTATTGATATAGGCCGGAAGGCTTCATTGTCGAATTTTAAAAATAAACCAATAGAAAATATAATTATAAATGGCATGGGTGGTTCGGCTATTGGAGGAGATTTATTGAAGTGTAGCTTGACCGAAAAAATAAAAATTCCTATTTTTGTCAATCGAAACTATACCTTACCTGCCTTTGTATCAGAGAAATCTCTTGTCTTTACATGTAGTTATTCAGGAAATACCGAAGAAACACTCAGCTCTTTTTCTCGTGCCAGGGAAAAAGGCGCAAATATAATAGCCTTGAGCAGCAACGGGGAATTAGAAAAAATAGCCGGAAGGGAAAACCTCACTTTTATAAAAATTCCAGGCGGTTTACCTCCCAGATGCGCTTTAGGTTATTCGTTTTTCCCCCTTTTGATTACGATGTCCCGCCTAAAGTTAGTTGATTTTCCTGATTGCGAACTAGAAGAAACTCTGTCTGTACTTAGGACAATAGAAGAGGAAAATAATGTCGGAGTTAAAACCAAAGATAATCTGGCTAAAAAAGTAGCCTTGAAATTATTTAAGAAGTTAGTTGTTATTTATGCCTGGGCAGATTATTATGAAGTGGCAGCATACCGTTTTCGTTGTCAACTGGCAGAAAATAGTAAACATTTGAGTTTCCATCATACTATCCCCGAGATGAATCATAATGAGATTATGGGATGGTCTCATCCTGAGTCTTTGTTGAAAGACATAGAAGTCGTTTTTCTTGTAGATAAGAATCAGCACCAAAGAATAACCAGAAGAATTGAAGTACTGGCGCCAATTATAGAGAAGAAAGCAAGAGGTATTACCAGGGTTCTAACGAAGGGAGAAAATTTACTCGCTAAAATTTTCTCTTTGATATACATTGGAGACTTTGCATCATTTTATCTGGCAATTTTGAATAGAGTTGACCCTACACCGGTGGATACCATATCCTATTTGAAAGAACAACTGGCAAGATGAATTTATGTTAGAAATACTTACCATCCCAGGTAAGAATATCTGTTTTTGGTATATTGTTTCCAGAGGGGTTTGAAGGAAATTATAAGCGAAATGAAGGCACTTATTTTAGCGGCTGGTTATGGAACTAGACTTTATCCTTTAACTAAAGATACA
>CAYUDR010000131.1:0-3348 GCA_964443705.1 uncultured Planctomycetia bacterium
AATATAGGACTGGTTTTGAGGATTGATTATTGTTATATCATTAGAGGTGGTAGACTGCGGAAAAATAAATAACCAAGCCAGAAAAAACGGAATGGCAAAAAATCTTCTCAAGAATTTCTATTCCTTTCATTAATTATTATTATTTATTTAATACTATTAAATAAAACTGATAGTCTACTGGCATACTTCTAAACTAAAACACAACTTATGTCAAGTAAAAAATTCCAAATCTCTATAAAATATTTGAGCCTGTGCGAGGCTTAACCTCGCACAGGCTCATGCGGAATGTCTGTTTTGCTTTAAATTTAACGTCTAAATTCTAAAAAACCGGAGATTTTTCCCATGCTATTTAATGCCTATCTATAAATCTCTTTTCTATGACCTAAATCAATAATATAGACTACAAGTGTATTTTTATGCATAGTATAAATTATGCGATAATCACCCATACGTAACGAATAATCACCTGCAAGCTTACCTTTTAAACGCTTTCCTTGATAGGGTCTTGTTTTAAGGGTTTCTATAGCGGCTATGAAACGAGAATAAAGCTTTTTATCTACTCTATAAATTTTTTCCAATTCATTTGCTGCAAGAGTAGAAAGTTTTATCTTACGCATTTAGTTTCTCAACTTTCCGGCGCAAGTCTTCTAAAGAAACAACCTTTCCTTCTCTAATTTCCCGTTTAGCCTTTTTGATTCTTCTTGCAGTCTCTTTGTCTGAAAGTATCTCAATTGTCTCCAAAAGGCCTTCATAATCATCCGGGCTCATCATTACCGCTATAGGATTGCCTCTTTTCGTAACAATATAACGGCTTAATTTAGCATCGATATTCTTTATTACTTCCGGCAACTCCGGCCGTAACTTTTTTAAAGTAATTGTATTAACCATATCAGTTTTCACCTCCAAAATAAGTATACACCAATGTGTATACTTTGTCAAGCAAAGTATTGTCTTGCGGTCATAGCTACTAAATGAGATTCAGCCAAGACCATCTGATTGAAACTCGGTCTCAATCAGCTTAATGCCTGAATTCTAGAAACCCGGAGATTTTCAGCCAGCGGTAGGTAACCATGCTGACAATAACCAGAGCTGCTATTCCATAGATGCCCTTTAACTCCTGGAAACTCAAAGCAATAAGACCAAAGCAGGTGGTAAGAAAATATAAAGAAAGGACAACTCCCCTTTGGGACTCACGCTCGAGGAGAAGTTTATGGTGGATGTGTTCTTTATCAGCTGTAAATACTTTCGATTTCCTAACACCTCTTCTGATAATCGAAAGGGCGGTATCCATAATCGGTACGGCTAAGGCAATAATAGGAACCAGGAGAGTTACAACGGCTGTGCTTTTTTGATATCCTTCAATAGCTATAGCAGAAAGCGCAAAACCCAAAAACATACTGCCGGTATCACCCATAAATATCCTGGCAGGTGAAAAATTATAAGGCAGGAAGCCAAGAGCCGAACCGGCTAAGGCCAAGGCCAGAAAAGCAACAACGAAATTACCTTCCTTTAAGGCAGCCGCCAAAATAAATATAACTACAATGCCTGAAATGCCGGCTGCCAGGCCATCAAGCGCGTCTGATAAGTTTATGGCATTGGTGACACCGACTATCCAGATTAAGGTAAACGGAATACTAAAAATTCCAAGCATCAGCTTGCCCGTCCCAAAAGGATTAGTTAATTCTGTAATCACAAAACCATAAGCCATTAAGGCAATGGCAGCCAAAACCTGGCCAGCCAGTTTTCCTTTCGGACTGATGCCTTTTATATCATCATATAGCCCAAGAAAAATTATTATAAAAGCACCCAGCGTGAGACCAGCCATCCTGTCACTAAAAGGCTCCATAAATAAAGGCGCTGAATTAAAGGCAAATAAAATACCAACTAGAAAAGCAACCCACATAACAATGCCGCCGGTAGTGGGTATTGGCTTTCTATGGACTTTACGGGCGCCTGGTTTGTCCACAATGCCTCTTTTTTTAGCAAAAATTATATAAAGAGGCGTGGCCACCAGAGCAATTAATCCTGAAGTTAGAAAAGTTTTTAGATAGACTTGTAACATTTTATCTTATTGTCTTTAGGCAAAACAACACAAATATAATATTTAAACACATCAAACATGAATAAACCCCACTTTAGCATTATTCATTTTTATTTTGCCCCTTAGTCTTCATCAATTGCGAGGGCGAATTTAATGGCTTTATTGATTAAATTTATCTTTTCTTGCCCAAGAAGGCCTACTCTTTCTCTGAGGAGGTTTTTGGGTATGGTGATAATAGTATCTAAATTTATGACGCATTTTTTCATAAGGCCATCCTCTTTTCCTATTGGAACCTCAACAGGAATGTTGCGTATAGTCTGGGTTACCTCTGCCACAGTTACAGCATTGCGTACAGCGTATGCCTCATCTCTTGAAAGCAACACAACAGGACGAGAACCTATGGGTTTAGACAAATCAGCCCACCATACTTCTCCTCGTTTCATGACCAATCCTCCTTAGAATCTAAGACTTGAAGTTGTTCTTTTTGAAAAACTTTTAAATCTGAGATATTCTCGGGGATTTTTTTATAACCTTCTTGATACTGCTTAATCATTTGCCTTTTTTGCTTTGATTTTAACCAATATTGAATTGCTTCATCAATTATGGCACTTCTACTTAAACCTTTCTCCTTGCGAACCTTCTCCAAATCTTTGTAATCTCTATCTGGAATACTTATTGCAATTTTAACAGAATTACCCATATTTTCTCACCTCCATACTAAAGTATAACTTTATTCATACTAATTGTCAAGTCAATTATCGAAAATTTCCTCTAATCTGCTTTCTATTTTTTGCCAGCTATAGTTTTTTTCCATTGCGGCTCTTGCATTTTTCGATAACTCATCTCTTAATTTTTTATTTTGGATAATTTCTAATACTTTTTTAGCAAATTCTTCTGGCCTATCCGCAATTAATAAATCTTCGCTTTCTTTTGCTTTTATGCCCTCAAGCCCAATAGAGGTTGTAACAACGGGTAAACCTAAAGACATGGCCTCCAAAATTTTATTCTGTAACCCTGCACCGCTTCTTATGGGACACACAAAACAAGCTGAATCTTCTAAGTAATATTTTAAATCTTCGACTGGTCCTGTGACAACAACATTTTTATCATTATTCAGTTCTAATATCTTGGGGGATGGATTTATGCCAATTATATAAAATTTAACGTCTGAAATCTCCTTTTTTATTAGAGCATGGGCTTCCCCGTAAAAAGGAATGAGTAGAAAAAAATCATCTTCAATAAGAAATCCGTCAATAATTGATTCGTTCACGTAGGCTTTGACCGAATCAATCTCTTCAACCATCGAC
>CAYUDR010000132.1:0-3319 GCA_964443705.1 uncultured Planctomycetia bacterium
TCTATCTGATTTACAGAGGAAAGGGCGGGATTTTTCGATATATTCCTGGATATGTTCTAAGGCTACTTTACCTATGGGGACGATTCTCTCTTTTCTGCCTTTTCCGAATAATCTTATTGTTTGGTTATTAAAATCTATGCCATTGATAGTAAGGGAGCGGATTTCAGCGTTTCTTGGACCTACGGCGTAAAGAAGCTCTAATATTGCTTTATCTCTTATGCCAAGTAAGTCTTTCTGATCGGCTGCTTTTAAGACAGACATAACTTCTTTGTAACTAAGATAATTGGATGGCGGGCTTTTGGGTACTTTTGGTAGTTTTATGTGGCTTGTGGGGTTTTTATCGATTAAGTTCTTTTTATAAAGAAATCTAAAAAATACAATTAGCGCGCATAATCTCGCCATTTGCGTTTTTAAACTGAGATATTGTTTTGTATAGCCATTTTTCGTTGTTAAGTCTATCTGATATTGGTCTATAACGTCTCGGGTTACGTTTTCTATTTTTTCGATGCCTTTCTCTTTCAAGTATCTTACAAATATATCCACATAGTTTACATATGAGCCGATTGTTCTTTCGGTGCGGTTATCTGCTTTAAGATAATCTTTGAATTTAGGTAATAGTTCTTTTAGCTTCATTTTTTACACCCTTCCATGTTTTCAATTTCCAGTCTTCGGGTTTGGTTAAGTTTTTGTAAATAAAAGACTTAACCCGCAGAAGTCATGTATTCTTCCAGTTCTTCGGGTTTGGTCAAGTTTTTCAATATATAGTTATCTTCGCCTATATTATGGTTTATCCTGTAAATGGACCTTTTGCCGTTTCCACCCGATTCAATAATTAGATATTCAAGTTCTTCCAGATCTTTTGTTATATCCCTTACTTTATGATGCGGATATCCAGTATGGTGGCGAACGTCTTTTCGTGAGAATAGTTCTAACTTCTTCTCTGTTACCATATTTTTTATTTGGTTAAACAATTCCCTCTGTGGCTTATTAAGATCCGATAGTGTATGCTGGATTAAATCGCTATATAGTTCATAGGCAATTTTATAATCCTTTGTTGTTGATTCGATATATTCTGTACCATTTATAGTTTTTCTTGGTCTTTGGTATTGAAGTAAAAAGGTTATCACTTCTATGAGGTTTAAAAACCTCAAATGGTCGCGCCTCGTTCTTAAGTGTTTTACCGGGAAATTGATATAAAAAGCGAATGGATTAATAATATTAATAGGATCTAATAGGCGCTGCATATTGTGGTGCTTATTTAGGATTTCTTTAAACTTTAATTTCCGTTCAAGGCCGAGGGATGTTTTTGATTCTTTTTGGATGTGATGTATTCGGCTTGTCTGTGATACTGAAGAATCGAGATATAACTCGAAACAACGTGTTGAGTTTTCATAATTAATATGAGATTTTGTTGTGGTTTCAAGATAACTTATGGGTCCCTCCACTTCTATTGAGTGTGTTCTTGCTTTATTCGTGTTTGGATCTTTTATTGGAACCGCTTGGATAAGCCGCTTTTTAGACTGCAGTATCCTTATTGGATAATCGGATTCATAGGAGCCTTCTCGTTCTTCTATTATTATAAACTTATTCTTTAAATAGTCTTTATCCATGTAGTAAAGCGCTTTTGGAGTAAGGGTTGAAAGATAAACAATATCTTCGGGTGGAGTTAACTTTTCGATAACATCGGATAGCGCTGACTTGCCTGCCGAAGATTCGGATATAATAATAGCACTTAACGGATCTTCGAGTTTTCGCGAGATGCTTACAAGATATGCAATGATTTTATTTTTTTCTTCTCCTATGTAACCAAGAGTTTCTATATCGGATAAAATATTTTTCAAAAGGCTGGAATTGCGCAGTTCTTTTAACGCAAATTCTTTATCTCTATTTGATATTTTTACAGGTTCTTTTTTAGGCGGTTTATTCTTTTCGGACTGATGCTCTTCGATTATATCAATTATCCTGTATAAGTCTTTTTTAACGCTTTCTGCGCTTAGGCTTAGTTGATTGCATAGCTTTTTTATAAAAAGATTGCGGGATTTTTGAATATACAGATCAACCGTATCTATGAAAAAATCGTCTTTGTAGGATGCCTTGATATTTACTCTTAACCGGCTTAATAATATCTCCTCAAAGCCTCTTATTCGGTATTCTACATTTTCGCTTTTATAATATAGATTATGATCTTTTATGATTACTTTTTCCATAGGAACAAAACTATACCCGTTATTGCTATTCCTAATAATAATAGGAAAGGCAACCCAAAAATTTCATACCAAATGACAATATTTAAACTTATTAATGTTGAAAATATTATTATTTTAATTGTATTATCCATCCTGATATATGTCCTGACATATGTCTTTATTTTGAACAAAAAATTTTATATAATCCCTTCTTTTTCAAGAATTCGCAGGTAGGCCTTTGATATTTTTGTTTTTTTACTAAGCCACCTACTTAATGTACGTTCTGGTACATTAATCTTTTTTGCGAATTCCCACTGCCGGAGATTATTTCGATGCATGTAATCTTTGAGCTCACTAACTATCTCCTTTTTGGTCATTTATACCTCTTATATACCATATGTCCTGACATATGTCAAGACCTAGTTATCATATATTACAAATCTTTTTTTGCTTGCTCCCAGGCTATCTCCCCATCCTTTATATTGTCAAAAGTATTAATCGGTTGGAAATATAGCTGCGTTTCATTATTCGGTAATGGTGCACTCCGTAAATCGTACAAGCCTACATAAACGTATTCTTTGTTGTTTATATCTTTCCAATAAAGTGTAAGCTTTAGCTTGAAAGACTTGTCTTGGCCTATAAATCCTTGTTCTCCTGTGGACGGTGCATCTGGCGCATATGAGGGATAAAATAATTGTGAATTTTTGGGGAGAGATGATATGTGTGGAATTGGCCTATTTGCTTCTTTATAAATGTTAAACAAACTAGTTTTATGATCATACCAGTCTTTGGTTTCAAAATTTATTGCTATATCTCGCGCATTGGATTCACTTAAGTTTTCAATCATAGCACTGATGTTAATTTTCACTTGCCCCGGTGCTTCGGGAGTTTCTGGGCTATAGAATTTTGCAGAAATAGGACGGGCGACCAATCTTGGTATTTCTTTAGCTTTATAAATTTCATTTGAAATATCATAGGATTTTTTTGCTATTTCATTAGCTTCTTTTGCATATTTATTGGCTTCTTTCGACAATTTATTAGCTTCTTCAACCATACTCCTACTAACCAATATGCCTATCAAGGAAATAGTTGCAGCAATAAGCGCTGCTTGTATATTCTTTGATTTAAAAAAA
>CAYUDR010000133.1:0-3314 GCA_964443705.1 uncultured Planctomycetia bacterium
ACAAGCTTCAGGATGTTTTCGATAATTTCAGAAGATGTCTGGCGGGTAATTGGGCGCCCGCATTTAAAACAATGAGGGATGCCGATTTTAGCGAATAAAAGGCGCAGATAATCATAAATTTCGGTGGTAGTGCCTACTGTCGAACGCCGGCTACCACCCGTTTTTCTCTGTTCAATAGAAATAGCCGGTGATAAGCCTTCTATATAATCAACATCCGGCTTTGAAAGTTGCTCCAAAAACTGCCTGGCGTAGGCAGATAAACTCTCGACATAGCGCCTCTGCCCCTCCGCATACAAGGTATCAAAGGCCAGAGACGACTTGCCCGAACCGGACAGTCCGGTAACAACAGTAAGCGAATTTTTGGGAAATTTTACACTTATATTCTTTAAATTATGTTCCCTGGCACCCTTGATAAAGATATAGTCTTTCATGAGAAACAATATTATAACATATATTTCAGCCTTAGTCACGATTACACAACAAAAATGCGGGCTCTTCGGCCTCGCATTAAGATTTTTTACCACAGCTCCAATTACGTCTTTAATCTGACCAACTTATTAATCTTGACCACAGCGTTTTGCTATGCTATAATTAAAAACAGAGGTGTTTTAAATGATGCAAAAATGGTATCAGAAAATAGCTGCACAAAAAGCAATTGCTTGGTGGTTATTTGCAATTCTTATACTGCTAATTTGCATTTTCTCCCATCGTATTAAAGACTTAATACAACTCAATATCAAGCAAATGAATATAGCACTGGCATATCAAAGGGCAGATACCCCTTCTCGTGCTGTAATTGGGAGCATACAAAATTCTCCTGTTGATTTACAAGCTACCAGAGATTTCAATGTTGACAGCCGCAAGCGAATTAAGGCAGAAGACATTATCATCATAACAAAAACATCCAAATCCAATTCACCTTTGATAGCAATTGATACCCTTAACATTGAAGAACAAGCCGGTCCGCGTGTTGATAACTTTTCACACATGGCAAAAATCGCAAAATACTCAACAAAAGACCTTCCCAGTGATATCAATCTCCAGCCATCCAGCGAAATTAGAGTTAGGGCTTATCCCGAAAATACCCCCAAAGATTCTTTTTTAGTTATTACCGACAGAGGTGTTGCTGTAGATCAAATAAAGAAAAAACCTATTTTGAATGATATCTGGGATACGATAGCCTCAGATTACACCCGTTTCTACTCCGGTGACCGCCTGACGCGCATGGGTATGGCTTATGGCATTGGCGGAATAATGGCTAATAGCGAGATAGATGAAGATATTCAAAAATGGTACCAAAAAGACATACACAGTTCCGGCACTGATAATGTAGCGGAAATAACCAAAATATTAGGAGAGGGTAAATACCTAATTCCTTTATCCTTGGCAGCGGCAGGTATGGGCGCCATTATCTCCACCGAAAATGAAACATCCGTCATTGGCAAGTGGGGACAGGACGCCACCCGAGCATATCTTCTTGGTGGTCCACAATTGTTAGTGATGCAGCGAGTTTTGGGCGGCTCACGTCCGGGAGAAAACGACTATGGCTCCAGCTGGAATGCTTTTAATGATGCAAACGCTGTTAGCGGCCACGCTTTCATTGGTGCCGTACCTTTTCTTACCATGGCTCATATGAGCGAAAATCGCCTTATGCGCTATTTCTACTACGCTGCCTCCACTCTAGCCGGCTTCTCCAGAATTAACGACGATGCGCACTTTACCTCTCAGGTATTTCTGGGCTGGTTTATAGCCTGGGAAGCTACCAGTACTGTCTCAGAAGATACAAAAGAGAATAATTTTAGAATCCAGCCCATGGCCTTAGAAGAAGGCGGCGGCGTACGAATGAGCTGGAACTGGTAAAAAGAAAAAGAGGGCTTTCTTTTTTTCAAAAGAAAAACCCTCTTTTTTTGTCTTTAAGCATAAAGTTGCTCTTATCTCTTTTTTTTCCTTTTAGCAACCTTCTTTTTCTTTTTCTTGCCGCCCCTTGCCATTTTAGCTTTTGAAATATCGCCTTGTTTGTCAATGAAATAAAGATAGCCAGGCTCTTTCTTGATGCGGCATTTTAATACTTTCTGCGCCATTTAATTCACCTCCCTTCATTTTTAACTTGTAAAGTTTACATTAAAATTTTACTTCTTCTTAAAAAGCATTAAGATAACACCAACGATTAAACCGGCCAGGAATGTTACAAATAATGTAACCGCCAGGGAAGTTTGTCCGCCAAAAAATAAAAATCTAACCAGTGTCGGGTTCTGATTTTGCAAAATAAAAATTAACAGAAGTGCAAGAATAACTGCTATGGTTATCAACTTAGCTTTCATTTAATTCTCACCTCCTTCTTATTTAATTTCCCACTTTTACATATTCCGTTATAGATTTTAAAGTCGCTATAGCTGAAAGAATAGCCATATATGAAGTTTTAGGATTATCAGGGGAAGGCAGATTCTTTGTCTGCGTCATGAGCTGTCCAAAATCACCTTTTACTACCAAGGTATGAGAATTAACCTTTGCTCCCGGGCAACAGACAATCTTGACTTTCGTCTTCTTCCCTCCTATGCCGGCTAAACTGAAAATAGCCGATACATTGACATTTTTTGGGAAAGCCTTAATGGCATCCTCTGCCTTACCTTCAAAAATTATCTTTTCTCTTTTCAGGGAATTTAAGTCTATTTTATTTTTAATTAAATAAGGCGCTCCTTGAAGTGCCCGCGGTGGTTTTTTGGTAATTAAGGTAGCCGTTGAAATCCCGGCTGTTGCAGCAGACTTCACTCCATCCAGTCCGCATATGGCCCCACTCGGCAAATAAAGATGTTTCTTCTTTTTATTTGCCAACCGAAAAATATCTTTCCTGTTAATCAAACCTCCGATACTCATTATCATTGCTTCTTTACCGGCCAGGAGTGTCTTTTTGGCTACAGAAGCAGAAATAGAAGCTGAGGCTGCTTCAATAACCAAATCACTTATTTTTATAAGCGCATCCGCAGACAAAACTTTCGGTTTTATTTTAAAAAATCTAATAGCCGCTCTGGCCTTATCAGTGTTTTTATCACAAACAGCCACTAATTTTATCTTACCCCTAAAATTCTTTTTTATGGCTTTAATAAGTTGACCGCCGATTGTCCCACAGCCAATAATGCCGACCTTAATCATCATACCTCTATCATAATGCTTCTTGTTAAAAATATCAAGTATCTTTAATCCACAGGGATACCCTTTGAGGCACAAGTAGACCTTCCTATTCCTTAAAGGAAGGGTCTAAATTATAATATTGTCTATTAATCGTACCTGCCCAAAACGACAGGCAATAGCTATTA
>CAYUDR010000134.1:0-3308 GCA_964443705.1 uncultured Planctomycetia bacterium
CGAAATATGATTTTTGACAACACCTGTGTGGGTGGATTTTGGTATAAAAGCGGTCAGGGAAGTGACAATGTTAAGGGTAAAATATGAAATTTTTGAAAAACAGGTTAACGTATTAAAAGAAGAACTCAGAATTACAGCACAGAGGGTTAATTTGTTTGAAAAAATTAAGATTCCTGAGGCAAAGGAAAACATAAGAAAGATCGGCATATTTTTAGGTGACCTTCAAACGGCAGCAGTGGTAACGGGCAAGATCGCCAAAAATAAATTAGCAAAGAAAGAAAATAGCAGGGCTTTGGCATGATAGTCAAAATGAAAAAAGTAACAATTTTATGCGCTGACAATGTAAAAGAGACTATACTTCTTGATTTAAGAAAGCTCGGCACAATACATATTCAGCATGTTGTTAAACCGACAGCAGAAGATATATCGAAAGTAGAAGACAGTATATCCAAAGTCGATAGAGCAGCAATGTTTTTAAACATGTTTTTTTCAGATAAAGATCTACCTCATCAGAAGGATTATGACGCGAAGGATATGCCCGAGATTATAAAAAAGATAAATTACCTTATCGACGAAAAAAACGATGCAGTCAAGGAATTGGACGAAACGGAAATAGATATTTCCTGGTATGAGCCTTGGGGGGGATTTAATCCCAAAGACCTCCTTGCCTTGAATGGAGAAGGCATATATTTAAAGTTATACCGCATAACAAAGAAAGAGCTTAGAGAAATTAAAGATAATAAAGCCGTAAACGTCATTAAAGAAAAAGGGCAGCATGTATTCATAACATACATTACGCAAGATGAAAAAGCATCCCTCCCGTTTCGGGATATAAAATTGCCGGAAGAAAGTTTAAACGATTTAAAGATTAAAAAGGAACAGCTTGAAAAGAGAATAGAAAATATTGACAGAAAAGCACACGATACAGGAGATTCAAAGAAGGCAATAGAGAACTATAAAAACGTTTTATCAAAAAAACATGAATTTCTGGACGCCTTCTACGGCATGAAAAAAGAAGAAGGATTTTCTTATCTTATAGGTTATTGTCCAGCGCAAAATGTTAATGAAATAGCTAAATTGTCAAAAAAAGAAGGATTCGCTTATCTTTTTGAAGAGGCAACCGAACCGGAAAACACCCCCACCTTGATAAGAAACCCTAAATGGATAAGTATTATAAAACCGGTATTCAGCTTCATGAATACTGTGCCCGGGTATGGCGAGTATGATATCAGCTTCTGGTTTCTCATGTTTTTCAGCGTCTTCTTTGCCATGCTTATAGGCGATGCCGGCTACGGAATGCTTTTTATGGTTATTACTTTTTTAGCCGGAAAGAAATTCAAAAAAGCGCCTAGAGAACCATTTATTTTACTCTATGTTTTAAGCGCTTCGACAATAGTCTGGGGTGCTATTACAGGTACATGGTTTGGGTCAGAGAGCATTGCAAAATTGCCGTTTTTTAATTCTATGGTCATCGATAAAATAAGCAGTTTTGGGTCCGACAATCAGAATTTTATGATTTTTCTTTGTTTTACGATAGGTGTTATACAATTAACAATAGCGCATATTATTTCCGCCATAAAAAGAATTAATTCTTTATTAGCAGTGGCTGAAGCCGGGTGGATTTTAGTTCTTTGGGGACTATTTTTTACTGCAGGTACCTTAGTTGTAGGAAAACCATTTCCCAAAATAGCCGGTTATAGTCTATTTGTAGGATTTGTTTCCGTAATTCTTTTTTCGAATCCCCAAAGAAATATAATTAAAGGGATCGTGTCTTCGTTATCTAGTATTCCATTAAAAATTATCAGCTCATTCGGAGACATAGTATCGTATTTAAGGCTTTTTGCGGTCGGATATGCGTCAGTTGTCCTCGCAAGTACATTTAACGACATGGCAATACAGCTGGGGTTTAATGGCGTGTTCAAAACTATAGGCTCCGCCTTTATACTTGTTTTCGGGCACCTTTTAAATATTACTCTCGGATTCATGGCAGTTATAGTTCATGGCGTAAGATTAAATATGCTTGAGTTTTCAGGACAGCTCGGCATGGAGTGGTCTGGTAAAAAATACGAACCGTTTAAAGAGGAAACGTAGATAATAGAGAAAATAAAAAATTTCAAATTTAACACAGGAGGAAACAATGATACAGGGATTCGGAGACATGGGGTTTTCGCTCACAATGGCGGCTATCGGTTCTGCAATAGGGACAGGCATTGCCGGAATGGCGGCAATAGGCGCATGGAAGAAGGCATTTATTCAGAATAAAATGGCTCCTTTTATACTTGTTGCGTTTGTCGGGGCGCCGTTATCGCAGACAATTTACGGATTTATTCTTAAGAATCAGATCAAGGCAGCCAATCTTGCTCCGGAAACATATATGTATCAGATGATTTTGGGAGCGATTGCAGGAATTGCCATAGGTATATCGGCAATAATGCAGGGAAAGGCAGGCGCAAGCGCATCAGACGCGCTTACAGAAACAGGTAAAGGTTTTGGAAATTACATCATGGTAATAGGCGTTATAGAAACAGTCGCTCTTTTCGTTATGGTATTTACGATGACGGCCCTGCCAAAGGGATAATAATGATTTTTTACGAAGAAATATTAAGAGAATTTAATAGAAAAAAAGTTAAATACGTTATAGTAGGCGGTGTTGCTTTTAATATTTTAGGATCTTTTCGCAGCACCCATGACCTGGATATACTTGTATATATGACAGATGAAAATCTTGCGAAAATCGTTAAGATTTTTAAAAAGCATAAATACCATGTAAAGCAACCCGTTGATCCTATGGGTATCGCAGAGAAAAAAACAAGAAACGATTGGATTAAAAATAAAAGCATGAAGGCCTTTAATTTTTATCGGAATGACGGCCTGGAAGTAGATATAATAATAGATTCACCTGTTTCATTTAAGAAAGCAACAAAAAATAAAAGCTTTGTTAATGTCTCAGGAATCAAACTGCCCATTATTTCAATAGACGATCTTATAGAGATGAAAAAAAATACCGGTCGAAGGGTGGATCAAATTGATGTTCAGGATTTAAAAAAAGTGAAAAAATATAGGAAAAAAAATGCAGTTTAAATGGGAAACGGAAGAAGAAAGACTGGCTAGACTTATAAAAATCCCGGTTAAGAAGAAACTGGAATTATTAAGGGCAATGAATGAATTTTTCAATAAAGTTTCTTCTAAAAAGACCAAGTTAATAAGAAAAAAATTGCAAGAGAGCCATTAAGCAATCAATGGTGAGCCAAGCGTTAGTGTAAGATTTAGTGGGGGGCTTGGGAAGAAGAAAAACCAGTAGTAGCCCT
>CAYUDR010000135.1:0-3294 GCA_964443705.1 uncultured Planctomycetia bacterium
AAGCTATTGACCGCGGTCGAACTGGCTATCGCGGGCAACATAATTGACTATGGGGTGAAAAATTCCGTAAACGTAAAAGAAGAACTCGATAAAATCCTGGATGAAGAAAACGCGGCGATCAGAAAAGAAGGTAAAACGATATTTAATTATAGAAAGTTTAAGGGTTCTTTAGATAAAGCGAAAAACATTCTTTATTTGGCTGATAACTCCGGAGAAGTAGTATTTGACCGGATTTTAATCGAAGAGATAAAGAAGAGAAGTAGAAATTTGGATATTATTTACGCTGTGAAGGAAAAACCTGTTATAAATGATGCTCTTACCGAAGACGCGCGTATCGCGGGAATTCAAGAATATGCCAAAATTATCTCATCCGGAGTAGATACCCCAGGGACCGTGCTTTCGCGATGCTCAAACAAATTTCTGAAGGTATATAGACGCGCTCATATGATTATTAGTAAAGGGCAGGGAAACTTTGAAGCATTATCGAATTCAAAGCGGCCAATATTTTTTCTTTTCATAGCAAAATGCCCGGTTGTAGCTCGAGACGTGAGATGCAAGGTAGGTGATATAATTTTATTGCATAATTCAAAATATACATTAAGTACTGGGAGGCGGTAGATATGCCGATTTATGAATATGTATGCGAGTTCTGCGGCCGTAAATTTGAAAAATTCCAAAGAATGAACGATAAACCGCTTAGAGATTGCCCTAAATGCGGGAAGGGAGTTAAGAGACTTATTAGCGGGGGGATGGGTGTGATAATTTCTGGCGGAAAGGATAATAGTTTGTTTTCAGGCGGAACCTGCTGTGGGCTACCTGAACGATGCGATACACCGCCTTGTTCTGATGATGGAGTTTGTAAGCGATAGCGTAAATTAGGGAGCGAATATCGCATGAGGTTGCTAAATAAAAATGTTTATTATTCAATCAGATCTCTTCTTTATATTGCACAAAAGCAGGGTAGGGTAATTTCTGTAAGCGAATTGGTAACTAAACTAAAAATGCGCAGAGCTTTTTTAAGAAAAATTTTACAAATCTTAAGCAAACATAAGATACTAAGATCTATAAAAGGGAAAGAGGGTGGTTTCGCCTTGAATATCAAGCCTTTCAAGTTGCGGATTATAGATATTATAAAAATTTTTCATAGTAAAGCGAATGTTATAAATTGTCTATTAGAGAAAAATATTTGTCCGCATCCCAATACTTGTGTATTGATGGCAAAAGTAAAAGATATCGAAAAGACAATATATGAAACTTTTAAAAGAACGACGGTAGCAAGCTTACTTAAACATAGACAAAAAAATATAGAAGGATTTTTAAAATGAGAATAAAGGTTATTTTTGATAAAATCACGGAAAATAAGAAACTCCATACCGGTTGGGGAGTTTCGTTCCTGGTTGATGACAGGATTTTATTTGATACGGGAGAAAACGGCTCCTGGCTTATGGAAAACATGAAAATTTTAAAAGTCGACATTGATAGAATAGAAGCAGTAGTAATTTCGCATGACCATTGGGATCACCAAGGAGGACTATGGACCTTATTAAGGAAGAAAAAAGGCCTTACGGTTTATGCATGTCCAAATTTCAGCACTGAATTTAAAGGAAAAGTAAAGAAACTAAACGGTAATCTTGTAGAGGCAAAAAAGAATATCGAAATTTCAAAAAGTATTTTTATTACAGGCGAAATTGCCGGCGAATACAAAGGCGAATATATGCCTGAACAGGCGCTTGTGGTTAAAACCGACAAGGGGATATCCGTTATTACCGGTTGCGCTCACCCGGGCATAATCAAAATATTAAATAGGATAAAGGACGTTTTTCTCGAAGAAAATATTTACATATGTTTGGGCGGTTTTCATCTTATGGATAAGGACGAAAGGTTTATTGAAATTATCGCCAATGAGTTTAAGGAAATAGGCGTTAAAAAGGCCGGAGCTACTCACTGTTCGGGCCCAAAGGCGGAAGAAATCTTTAAAGACAAATTCAAAAACCATTTTTTATCGATTAAAGTAGGTATAGAAATACGAGTATAAAAAAGGAGTGTCGAGATGCCATTTGGATTTAGAAGAGGTGGAGGAAGGGGCCGAGGCAAAGGTTTTAGAGGAGGAAGGGGATGGGGTTGGTTCGGGCCTCGAGGACCAGTTGGCCCCCCGGAGACCTGTATTTGTCCCAATTGCGGGACAGTTGTTCCTCATAGGCGAGGACTGCCTTGTTTTCAAACAAAATGCCCTAATTGTGGATCGCCTATGACCCGTCAATTTTTTTATGAGGAATAAGAGGGGGTATGGGTAACGAAAGAGATAAAATTGATAAGTTGAAACAGGGGCAAAGAGTAGCCTTTATTGCCACTTTTGCAACTCTACTTTTAGCTCTCATGAAAGCTATTGTAGGTTATTTGTTTGATTCAAAGGTTTTGGTGGCAGACGCTTTCCATAGCGGTGCCGACCTTCTGGCTATCTTTGCTTCAGGGTTTGGACTTTGGCTGGCTTCTAAGAAAAAGACTAAAAAGTTTCCTTACGGTTTATATAAAGCGGAAACATTAGTTACTTTTATAATAGGAGCTTTAATCATATGGGCCGGGGTAGAAATCTTTAAAGACGGGTATCATAAGTTTTTTTACATTGCTCCTATTCGGAATTTCCCTTTTCTGCCGGTTGGCGCGAGCATAATCTCAATTATAGCGGCATATTTTATCGCAAAGAAAGAAAAAGCTGCCGGTGAAACAATAGGCTCACAATCTCTTCTGGCAAATGCGAATGAATCTTTTTTGGACATTTTAACCTCAGCAGTTGTGTTGGTAGGGATACTTTTGGCATACGCAAAAATTCCCTATATCGAAAGTTCTATTATTGTTCTGATTTCATTGCTGATTCTTAAATTAGGCATAAAAAACGCTTGGGAATCTTTATTGGTTTTAATGGATGCCAATTTAGACCCCGAGTTGCAATCTGAGATTGAAGAGAAGATAAACGAAATTTATGGAGTCAAGGGCGGATGTGAGGTTAAGATACGCCAGTCAGGGCCGTTTAAGATGGTCGAGTGCACGATTGAGACTTCTCCCACGCTTCCTTTATACAGGGCACATGAATTAGCAAACAAAGCAGAAGATTTTGTTACTAAGAATTATGAACATGTGGAATCGGTTTTTATCCATGTTGAACCCTCAAAGAGAAAAACTATTTCCCTTCAGGTAAGTGATAATGCTGCTTTAATAGTAAGGGCACCTTTTGAGGTTAGTGAGGAAATTATTAATAGGGTTATTTTAAAACATAGTAACTGGATTGAGAAAAAG
>CAYUDR010000136.1:0-3161 GCA_964443705.1 uncultured Planctomycetia bacterium
ACAGTCGCAGAACATAGTTTCAGGTGTGTGGTCATAGGTTATGTTATAGCTTGTATGGAAAAAGTTCCTCCATTAAAGGTTTTACTGATGACCCTTTTCAACGATATGCACGAAGCCCGTTTAAATGATTTACACAAAATGTCACAGCGCTATATTAAATTAAAAAAGGCAGAAGATAAGGCATTTGGGGAACAGATAGCTTCTTTGCCCAAAAATATTAAAGATGAACTGACCGGCAT
Organism: uncultured Planctomycetia bacterium; assembly: GCA_964443705.1. Taxonomy (GTDB): domain Bacteria; phylum Omnitrophota; class Gorgyraeia; order DAOVKU01; family DAOVKU01; genus DAOVKU01. The sequence goes on from CAYUDR010000136.1 coordinate 240, forward strand.
GCATGCTGAATACAGAAGACAAAATACAAAAGAAAGCCTTATCGCCAGGGACGCTGATATTTTAGAATGTCTGATCCAGGCCAAGGAATATTATGAACACGGTTTTAAAGAAGCTGTTAAGTTTATGAAAAAGGCCCCGTCTTTTCTTAAGACGCCCAGTGCTTGTAAATTGTGGCGTCTGGCCAAGGCCACAAATCTTAACGAGTGGTGGGAGAAATTAAGTGAATTTGAACGTTAATATAAAAGCATTAAAGTTATAGAGATAAGGATTTAAATGAATAATTTCAAAAAGTTGTTGATATTTTTTATCTCGAGTTTGGTTTTTTTAGGTATTATATCTACCGAAGCCCTATCACTTAACCCGGAAGATATCAATCTCCAGCCTTTTAATCCGAATCATCCTTATAATAATGCAAAGTTGCCTATAGAGGAGCGGGTTAACGATTTACTTTCCAGGATGTCGTTGAGGGAAAAGGCCCTATTGTTGTCTGGCGCAGAACATATGAGAACAAAACGTAATAACCGTTTGCATATTCCGGCAATGAAAGTAACAGACGGACCGCATGGTGTGGGTAGCGGGAGTATGTCAACCTGTTTTCCTACCGGCGTATCTCTTGCCTCTACCTGGGACGAAGACCTTATATATAATGTTGGCGTTGCTCTTGGCCAGGAAACCAGAGGCCAGGGCAAACATATACTTCTCGGCCCATGTGTCGGTATTCATCGCACGCCGCTGGGAGGAAGAAACTTTGAAAGTTTCAGCGAAGACCCGTATCTGGCATCCAGGATAACTGCCGCCTATGTAAAAGGTGTGCAGAGTCAGCGCATCGGGACCTCTACCAAACATTATGCGTGTAATAATCAGGAGTATGAGCGTTTTACAATCAGCACCGAGATTGATGAGCGGACACTAAGAGAAATTTACCTGCCTGCTTTTAAAGCCGCTGTCAAGGAAGCCCATACCTTGAGTATCATGGGAGCATATAATAAGGTTAATGACTTATATTGTTGTGAGAACAAACACCTCTTGAATGATATCCTTAATGAATGGGGATTTAAAGGTTTTGTTGTCTCTGACTGGGGCGCAGTTCACAGCACAGTAAAAACTTTAAACGCGGGATGCGATCTGGAAATGCCCGGCCCTGGAAAATTTCTAACTGAGAGCAGGGTATTAATAGCAGTGAAAAGAGGTGATGTAGGTGAAGAGACCATAGATGACAGAGTAAGGCGTACCTTGAGAGCAATGTTCTGGTTAGGATTATTTGATAAACCCAATCCAAAATATAAAGGAGCGGTGGATACGCCTGAGCACAGAAAACTGGCGCGCTGGGTTGCAGAAAATGCCATTGTTTTGATGAAGAACGACGGGAATTTATTACCGCTTGATATGAAAAAAATTAAATCTATAGCGGTTATAGGCCCTAATGCCGCAGTTGCCCGGCTCGGCGGTGGTGGAAGCTCAACTGTGCATCCTCCCTATTCAGTTAGTCCGCTTGAAGGTTTAAAAAAGAAATGCCAGGGCAAAGTTCCTGTGCGCTACACTAAGGGCTCTGGTATGATAGCAGACTTAAAGGATATCCCGGTTAAACTTCTGAAACCTGCCGGCTCAGGAAAAGACGTTTATGGGTTAAAGGGAGAATATTTCAATAACAGGGATTTTCGCGGCAAGCCGGCATTTACCAGGATAGATGAAAAAATTGGTTTTAATTGGGAAGGGAATTCTCCTGCACCGCAAGTAGAGAGGGATAATTTTTCGGTGCGCTGGAAGGGTAAATTTACGCCGCTTGAGTCAAAAAAATATATTCTGGGCCTGACGAGCGATGACGGCAGCCGGCTTTATATTGATAATAAATTATTTATTGATAATTGGGGAGACCATGGAGAAGTAAATGTGAAACAATCTATTTATCTTAAAGCAGGACATTCTTATGATATACGTATTGAATATTATGATGCCGGCGGCGGAGCAATTATGAAATTCGGAGAAACTCTTCCCAATAAACTGATGCTTAAAGAGGCAATAGAAGCCGCTAAAAAATCAGATGTGGCTATTATATTTGCGGGTATAGATGCCAATATCGAAGGAGAAGGCTGTGATAAAAAAACTTTATTGCTTCCCGAGGGGCAAGATAGGTTGATTAAGGAAATTGCAGAAGTTAATAAAAAAACAATAGTGGTTTTAATCAACGGCACTCCGGTTTTGATGGATAAGTGGATAGATAAAGTTCCGGCGATTCTTGAAGCGTGGTATCCCGGCCAGGAAGGCGGCAATGCCATAGCGAATGTTCTCTTTGGCGATGTAAATCCTTCCGGGAAAATGCCCTATACTTTTCCGGGGAGATATGAAGATGTTGCCTCCAGTGAAAACTATCCGGGTGAGAACGGAAAAGTTCATTATAAAGACGGAATTTTTGTTGGATACAGGCACTTTGATAAAAATAATATTGAACCGTTATTTGCCTTTGGGCACGGGCTCTCTTATACGGAATTTAAATACAGCAACTTGCAGATTAACCCGAAAGAAGATATTTCGTCTTATCCGATTGAAGTGAGTTTCGATATTAAAAATATTGGCAAGCGCAAAGGCAAAGAAGTGGCGCAGTTATATATTCGGGATGTAAAATCCAGCTTGGAGAGACCTGAAAAAGAATTAAAGGCTTTTAGGAAAGTAAATTTAAATCCCGGTCAGGCGAAGAAAGTAACCTTCAAGTTAAATAAAGATGCTTTAGCTTTTTATGACCCTGCTAAAAAAAGCTGGGTTGTGGAACCTGGTGAATTTGAAGTGTTTCTCGGCAGTTCATCAAGAGATATCAAATTAAGTGGCACGTTTATATTAAAGTGAAAAAGATAATAGTGCGGAAGTTGATTAAAACGAAGGTGCAGTGGATAAAAGTAATATTGTTATAAGAAAATTTAATAGTA
>CAYUDR010000137.1:0-3132 GCA_964443705.1 uncultured Planctomycetia bacterium
ATAAGCTCTAATTCGTTATATTTGCCTCAAAGGCAACAAACTATTTTACGCTATCAGTTCAATTTTCCTGAGAAAAGATTGACATGGTTAAAAAATACCCGCCCTTATGAGCGGGTATTTTATTTGTTTCAAAAAGTGTATATTTTTAAAGCTGCAAGCGTTCCGATTCTATGTTGCTGGTTCGGCTATGTCTCCCAGGGCTTTTGCCGCTGCTCTTCGCACAGCACCGACTTTGTCTTCCAATGCAACAGTGAGCGCTTTTATGGCTCGCTTATCTCCTATTTTACCCAGAGACTCTGCCGCCTTCTCCCTGATGCGCCAATTTTCATCTTTTAATATTGCAATTATCGGCTCTACCGCCTGGATGTTACCTTTTTTACCAAGGACTTGGACGGCTGTAAACCGAACAATCCAATTTCTATCTTTTAAAGAGCCAATAAGCAGGTCTGTTGCAGACTTAGTTCCTATTTTACTTAAGGTTATTACGGTTTTTTCTCTTATGAGCCATGATTCATGATTTAATGCGGCGCCAAGCGGTTCTACAGCAGGTTTGCCAATTTTAACTAAGGCATCTATAGCTTTTTCCCGCACAAGATGTCCCCTATCTTTTAATATCGCGATTAGCGGCTCTACAGCACGGCTATTACCTATTTTCCCTAGAGTTTGCGCGGCTGCGGAGCGGACATACCAGTACTCAGAATTTAAGGCAATAATTAGCGGCCCTACAGAGGGATTGCCAATTTTAACCAGGGCCTCCATAACCGCCTTACGAACATATATATCAGTATCTTTTAATATATCCACAAGTGGTTGTGCTGCGCGGTCATCTTTTATCTTGCCCAGGGCTTTGGCAGCTGCTTTTTTAACATCTTTATTTTTATCTTGTAAGGCAATAATTAGCGGTTCCACTGCGCGCTTATCACCTATCTTGCCCAGACTCTGGGCAGCTGCGATTCGAACAGAAGCAAGCGTATCATTCAAGCACTTACTTAACTCAGTTACCTCATCTCCCAGTGCCAGGGCTACACTGCTTATACAAAATAGAATTAAAATTCCCAACACCAAACCTTTAAAAAGTTTCATTAACTTCACCTCCCTTTATTTTTCTACAGCCCTTAATGAAATTTTATTTTGGGTTGCTGGCTACAGAATAAAACAAGGCAATTCCCACCCGTTGAGAATTGCCTTGTTATTTTACAATTTCTAATTTCATAATTAGCCCTTTTGCGACTTAAGCCATAATAGCACACAAAAAAAATTATTCAAGGAAAAAATGCAAAGATTAAAATTAGAAGTTGATAATGTAATAAACTCTGTTGCCTTTTAGTAATTCATATATAAGCAAATATAACAAACTATTTTACGCTAGCTTAAAAGTTAAATGTATTGCAAGGGGATTTTTATCGAAGTATAATAAAAATTGTGAAACTTTTTATTAAATTCTGTTGTCTAAGATAATAGAAGGATAAATGCAAAGCATATCTAAAGATATTCTAATTCGGGCATCTGAAGGCGATATGGAGGCCTTTGAGAAAATATACAAAGCTGCTTGTGGATTTGTATATAGCGTAGCTTTAAGGATTGTTAATAATAGAAGTGATGCCCAGGAAGTTACCCAGGACGTATTTTTAAAAATATACAAAAATCTTAAAAAATTTCAATTTCGTTCGTCTTTTAAAACATGGGTATATAGAATTACTACTAATACCGCACTGAATGCTTACAGGAAAAGATCAAAAGAAATAAGCAGAAGAGGCGATTACAATATTGCTATTAAATCTGCAGCTATTGCCGGGGAAACGGAAAAAGCCGTTGATAAAGAAAATAGCCAAAGACTGCTTGGGTCTTTATTAAACATGCTTAATCCTGACCAACGGGCTTGTATAGTGTTAAGAGAAATTGAAGGATTAAATTACAAAGAAATAGCAGAGGTTTTAAAAATTAATATCAATACTGTGCGCTCGAGATTAAAAAGGGCAAGAGAGATTCTTTTAACTCGTAGTAAAGAAGGGGTAATAAGCTATGAATTGTAAGAGAATAAGAGAATTGGTTATGACAGACTATATTGATGGCGAGATGAACGCAGAATTAAAAAAAGAAATTGAAAAACATTTAGATACCTGTAATCAATGCAGACAATTTGAACGGGCTTTGCAGGAAATGGCTGTTGAGCCGTTTGAGAAAGCAAGGGAAATCAGACCACCTGAATCAGTTTGGCAAAGGATAAAAGAAACTATAGAAAAAAGACCATCAGAGGGTTTATTTGTGGGACTAAGGAATATTTCAGATATTATTTTTGGTTTGCGAAAACCCGTGGTTGTGGCTGCAATAATTGCCGCAATTGTTGTTATAACGACAATTTTTATAAAGTTGCCCCTCAACAATCAACAGGTGATAAACGGCTATCTGGAAGAACAGATAGAATTTATGTCTTATCTGGATGCCGATGAAGCCAACTATTCCAACGGAGGGCAATTAGATTTAGGCACTGCTATAGAGGAATATTTTTTGTAAAAGAAACTTTTTGTTAAATTCTGTTGTCTAAGTTAGCGAAAGGAGGCGAGAAGATATGAACATGAAATTTAAACAAATAGTCGTTGGCGCAGGAGCAATAGCCTTGGTTTTTTCGGCTTGCGCGGTATATGCCCAACCCTTCGGTAAGGCAACGAAAGGAGCAAAGGGAAACAGAGAATGGTCGGAACATAGAGAAAAAATGATGAATAAGCTTGCCGAAGAACTCAACCTGACCCCTGAACAACAACAGCAAATCAAGAAACAACGTAACCAGCAAAAAGAGAAAAGCAAAGCTTTAAGAGATGAACTTCGAGAAAAAAGGTTTGAACTTAAAGAAGAGCTGGAAAAGCAGGATATCAACAAGAGAAAAATATATTTGCTGATTGCAGAAATCGAAGGTTTAACGGGGGACCAATTGGAGCAAAGGGTTGAAGGCGTTCTTGCTATGAGAGAAATTCTTACTCCAGAACAGCTTGAAAAATTTAACGAGAAGATGAAAGAAAAATTAGAAGAAAGAAAAGAAAGGATGAGGGGAGAAAAAGAAAAGAAAAGAGAAAAAGATTAAAACGCTTTTTATCCGGCTTTGGTCAGCGAAGAAAGTGAAACAGAACATACCGG
>CAYUDR010000138.1:0-3119 GCA_964443705.1 uncultured Planctomycetia bacterium
GCCATAATAAAAAAAGAATCGTTGGGGCTCATATCACCGTCAACAGTTACAATGTTAAGTGAATTGGCAATAGCCAGCTTCCCAGCCTTCTTTAAAGCCACCCTGTTAATGGCGGCATCTGTGGTTATAAACATCAATGTAGTAGCCATAAGAGGATCTACCATTCCAGCGCCTTTAGCCACACCTCCGATTTTAACCGTTTTACCGGCAATTTTAATCGATATTGCTATTTCTTTAGTCCTGGTATCTGTGGTTAAAATGCTATGGGCAAAGTCCCCGGCACCCCCCTTATGCAAAAATAGAGGAAATTTCGAAATAGCCTTTTTTATTTTTTTAATAGGGAGCATCCGGCCGATAATACCTGTTGAAGCTACCAGGACTTCCTCTTTCTTTATTTTTAAAACTTTTGCTGCCTCTTTCGCCATAGACAAGCTGTCATAGAAGCCCCTCCTGCCCGTACAACAATTTGCATTAGCACTATTGACTACAATTGCTTTTATGTGGGGGCTTTTCTTTAAGTGTATCTTATCAAGCTTGATATGGGATGAGGTTAAAGCATTGGTAGTAAAAAAAGCTGCGCATATAGCCGGATATTCCGAGAAAACAAGGCCTAAGTCTTTATTTCTTTTTTTTATCCCGCAATTAACTCCAAGGGCCTTAAACCCCCTGGGGGCAGTTACCGAAGAAACAATTTTCTGCATTATTTCAGTCCCAGTGTTTCAACAAAACCACACATAATATTCATATTTTGCACAGCCTGATGTGCCGCACCTTTGCCAAGGTTATCAATAGCAGAAACAACAACAGCCGTCTTAGTTTTTTCATCCATCTTTATGCCAATAGTGCAATAATTTGTTTTATCAACATCCTTTGTTTGCGGAGTAATTCCATAATCAAGTATTCTTATAAAAGGTTCATTGCGGTAAAAAGTCTTATAAAGGTCTATAAGTTTAGGGGGTGTTATCTGTTTTCTAAATTTAACATACATGGTAGCCATAATTCCCCTGTTCAACGGAACTACGTGAGGCACAAAAATAATAGATACTTTTTTCTTTATAAGCCTTGTCAGTTCCTGCTCAATCTCGCACATATGCTGGTGTTCGTTGATTTTATAGGCTTTTATATTCTCGTTTAGTTCGCTAAAAATTAAAGACAATAGAGGCTTTCTGCCGGCTCCCGTCATCCCGGTCTTGGCATCAATAATAATATTATCATAATTTATACAATTGTCTTCAACTAAAGGCGCCAGTCCCAATATAACCGCTGTCGGGTAACAGCCGGGGTTAGCAACCAGTTGTGCTTTTTTTATTTTTTCCCTGTATAGCTCGGGAAGGCCATATACGGCCTGTGCCAATAATTGAGGGGTTTTGTGTTTTACCCCATACCATTTCTGATAAACTTTAGCATTTTTTAATCTAAAATCAGCACTTAAATCTATTACTTTTTTGCCCGCTTTCAAAAATTTGGGAGCAATTTCCATTGAGACCGTGTGAGGTACTGCTAAAAAAAGAATATCAGTCTCTTTTATAGCTTCGTTAATTTTTAAGTTGTCACACGGTAAATCAATTTTACCCACCAGGGAAGGAAAAATCTTAGAAATATTTTGTTCCTTCTCAACCTTAGCCGATAAATATGCCATTTTCACCACAGGATGTTCGCATAATACTTCCACTAATTCCTGACCGGTGTAACCAGTCGCTCCAATTATACCTATTTTAAACATCTCATTCTCCTTTTTCAATGCGCACAGTAACTTATGTTTCAGCCAAAGGTTGACATGCCTGTGGCGAACACTAATGTTTCATAAGTCTAAGCTTTAATTATAAAATAAAAAACCTATGCCGTCAAGCCCTCTTTTTACGATGACAGACATAGGTCTTTGAAAATGCTTAAGTTATGTAAATCTGTTTTGGGATAAATTATCGCTAAAAGACTCTTATCTTTTAGAGAACTGGAATTGTTTTCGTGCCCCCTTCTGCCCGTATTTTTTTCTTTCTTTTTGACGCGGATCACGACGAAGAAAACCTTCTTTTTTTAATAGAGGTTTCAAATTTTCATCTTTTTCGACCAATGCCCTGGCGATTCCATGAGACAACGCCCCTGCCTGGCCAGAAATTCCACCACCATTCACCCATGCGCAAACATTAAATTTATCCAAAACGCCGGCTACAACTAAAGGCTGAACAATCTTTAAGCGCAGCGTATCTATGGGAAAATATTCTTCAAAAGACCTGCTATTCACCTTGATGCGGCCTTTGCCCACTATAAGCTCTACTTTGGCAACGGCTTCTTTTCTTCTGCCGGTAATCAATTTTTTTTTCTTTTTAGTTGTTTTTTTAACTACTTCTTTTTTGACCACTTAATTATTTTTCCTTATCTTTATTAAATGCTTTTGGTTCTTGAGCCATATGTTGATGGTGTTCACCGGCATACACTCTTAATTTTTTAACCATTTTTCTTCCAAGTTTATTGTGAGGCAGCATTCCGCAAATAGCATGTTCGACTACTTTAGCCGGATTTTGTTTCATTAACACTTCTAATTTTTTAACTTTGAGTCCGCCCGGGTATCCCGAATAAGAAGTGTAGGTTTTTTGTTTCAGTTTTCTACCGGTTACAACAATGTCCCTGGCGTTAATAACCACCACCCCGTCGCCGCAATCAAGATATGGGGTAAATTCTGCCTTGTGCTTACCTCTTAAGAGTTTAGCGGCCTGGGTCGCTATTTTCCCCAGAATCTTCCCTTTGGCATCCAATAGATACCATTTTTGCTGAATATCTTTTTCTTTTAGTTGAAAAGTTTTCATCTTCTCTTAAAATTCGAGTTAATTAAATTTTTCACAATCTACCGATAAGAAAAGCAGGAGAAATTTCTACTCCCGCCCACCTGCTACCCTATTATGGCAGTTTATATTACAAGCATTCGAAGTGAGCAAATGTTAACATATTCAGGAGGATATGTCAAGTCTAAATTTTAGATCTATGTCTATTATATATCTACTATAGGAATCATCTAACCTTATTCATAATCTTCTCTAAAATCCGCTATTCTACTTCGAAGCCTAAAATATCTATCGTCAATATTATATAAATTATAACTTTATCTATTTTTCGATTTCCAC
>CAYUDR010000139.1:0-3077 GCA_964443705.1 uncultured Planctomycetia bacterium
CAAAAAAAACGCTTGATTTCACCGCAGACTATAGAAGATGCGGTAATGTTTGCCTTAACTGTGCCTGCGAATGTTTGCCCCCTGGAGCTGGCGGTTATAAACCAACAGACACCCTGGACAAAGCCGGTTATTCCTTTTAAACAAAAACATCCTGAGTAATTATGAAAAAGAAAGATGCGAGAAATCTGAAATTTCGTTATTTACTATGGTTTTATAAAACTACCAAAGAGGAAGTTGACCGCATTGAGCGTAAATTTACACAGCTGGATATAGATAGGGCAATTCTTAAACATATCAAGCAAAAAGTTGGCCCAAAGGCGCAAAGTAAGGTAAGGGGATATATAGAGGAATTCAAGAAATACATTGATAAGAAAGAAAAAGACGGGAAAGTTCTAAAATATGAGAAGCAGGGCTTAAGAGCCGATTATTATTTTTCAACATTGAAACTAGGAGCCATAGAAAAGGTTATAACAGAAAAGTTAGGAGGAAATATAAAAAGACAAATAAAGTTACTTTATGAAGAGGAAATGAGAAAAAGGATTTTAGAAAATAGAGAGCATAAATAAAAAAAGGAGGTAGACAAAGATGAAAGTTTTATTTATTCAACCTAAGCTGGGTTCATGGGCAACACATGGTCATCATGTGGCTGCCAATCAAATGCATGCTCATTGGGCAGCCTATTCAAGGGAAAAAGGAACAATTGAGCCCGAAGTTTTAGATTGCAAAGCTCTTGAAATTCCTATGGACAAGATGCTGGAGATGGTTAAAGAAAAAAATCCAGGTGTGGTTGTTTTAGGTGATATGCTTCATTCTTATGGTGGTTTTGCAGTTCAGCACTATTTTGACGAGGCGGCCAGAAAAATAAAAAAAGCTTGCCCTAATATAAAAATTGTGGTTGGAGGCTTGTGGTATTCTTATTTAAGCAAAGAGACATTGGAAGAAAATCCGGCTATAGATTTTGTGGTTATGGGTGAAGGAGAGCTCACCTTTAATGAGTTGATGGATTTCTTGAATAAAGGAAAAACCAACTTTAAAGATATTCCGGGGCTTGCCTCAAGAGAGAATGGTAAAGTAATATTTGGTCCGGTACGTAAACTTATCCCTGATTTGGACGTGCTGCCGCTTCCGGCATATGATTTGTTCCCTATGCAAAAATATGTTGGCCATACCCACTGGAAACCTTTTATGGAAATTGTGACCTCACGCGGTTGTACACATGGTTGCACATTTTGCTATGAGTGGAGTGAGCACGACCCGCGGGCACTGAAACATTTTTACAACTGGCGGGCAAAATCAGCCAAACGTGTTGTAGATGAAGTAGAATTATTAGAAAAGAAATTTGGCGTTAAGGTTATAGTTATTCAGGAAGATAATTTTAATCTTGATGGAAAAAGGGCCAGGGAATTTTGCGAAGAAAAATTGAAGCGTGGCCTGGAAATGAAATGGGTTAGCCTGGGTTGTGCCAGTGACTGGGTGAAAGCAGAAAAAGATATTCCTCTTATGAAAAAAGCAGGAATGTTTATGGGTGTTTTTGGTATAGAGGTAGCCAGCGACCAGGAACTGCGCAAACTGGCCAAGGGCATAACCGTCGATCAAATCTATAAAACTATTGAAATCCTGCGTCGTAATGACATTGCCATTGTAGGAGACATTATGATTGGTTTTGATTATGACACAGAGAAGATTATCAAAGACAGATTTGCCTTTTCCGATAAGGTAGATCCCGATATCCTCTGGATTGGATATCTAACCCCCCCACCGGGTTCTCCCATATGGACAGACGGCATAAAGAGGGGCTGGATAGATCGTAAAAATCTTGATGTTTTAAAATGGGATTTCCTGCATCCTGTGGTTCCTACTGAGTATTTGTCTATCAAGGATTTAGGAAGGCTCGGCGCCTGGTGCATGAGGGAATTTTATAGTAAACCCGGAAGAATTCATCGCATATTGGAAAGCAACTTTGATCCATTAGCTAAACTTTGTTTCCAGGATGTAATGGATGGAGTTCCTCAATGGGAAGCCGGTGCCCTTGAAGGGAAAAAACATATTTAGAGATTATGATTAAAATATGGGATAGCCATAATCACTGGCTGCCGCCGGCCATAGCCCGGAAGACAACTTTTTTTAAAAAAGGTTGGTCGGATATAGACTTGCTTTTAAATACGCTTGATAAGAATGGCGTGGAGAAAGTGGTCCTGCTTTATCCGACTTCAGATGCCCATCTTAATTTGGGTGGTTGGCCAGAAGTGTGCTCTATTTACAATAAAAAGATTTCTGAAAAGGTAAGGGAGCACCCGGATAGACTTATTGGCGCCGGTATTTTGCCTGTTGAAAACTGTGATGATATGATAAAAGAAATTGAAAGGATAAAAAATTTGGGACTATCCTGTCTATCCATGGCTTCAAGCTATGAAGGGAAATTTTTGGATGATAAGATTTTTCTGCCGGTTTTAGAAAAAGCAGAAAAGGAAAGACTTCCCATTTTTATCCATTCCCAGATTATTAATCCCATAGGCGGTGAAAGGGTAAGTGACCCGCTTTTAATGCCGGTAGTGGAATATTTATTTGATATTACTATGTGCGCCGGTAAATTGATGATGAGCGGATTATTGACCAGATTTAAGAACTTAAAAGTCGTCTTTGCCCATTTTGCCGGCGTCTTGCCTTTTCTGGCCGACCGCTTTGATTCAACTTATTCTATGCTTCGCTCACGGGACATGGTTAAGGATTTAAGTAATTTACCTTCGACTATTTTAAAAAATATCTATGTAGATACCAGCGGCACCACGTCAAGGTCTGCATTAGAAATGGCTTTAGAGTTTTTTGGAACGGATAGAATTTTATGGGGTTCTGACTTTCCGGCCAATAAAGATTTATACGGGAGCATAAGCGCCATTAAAGCTATGGATATAAAGAATAGCGAAAAAGAAAAAATCCTGGGTTATAATATGATGAGTTTGTTCAAATGAGGTAGTAACTTAGGTTAATTTTGTTTTATAATTTGTGTGTTTATTAAAGAAAGGAGAATGAAAAATGGCAATGAGAAAGAAGATTCATTTAACAGGCAAAGATTTAGC
>CAYUDR010000140.1:0-3010 GCA_964443705.1 uncultured Planctomycetia bacterium
TTTAACCTGGCTATAACCGTCGCATCATAAGGCGGCCTAAAACCTTCCAGGATTTTAGAGCAGCAAGTAGTTGGTTCTCCCCTGGTGCACATATTATCCTTGATGGCAATGGGAATACCTTTTAAAGGAAGATCTTTGTGTGTCTGGTTTTTATCGCTATCAATTAAACAAACAAAAGCACCTATTTTTTTATCAAATGCTTCTACTCTTTTCCTTAAACTATCTTGAACAGAATCTACTTGGATTTCTTGATTTTTGAAATCTAAAAGTAATTCGTGAAGTGTCTTTTGAAAAATTTGTTTCATTTTATGACCGGGGGCACCTTAAAAAAGTCGCCTTCTCTCTGAGGGGCGTTTGTGAGTGCATCTTCTAAATTTAAAGAAGATTTAATTTTATCTTTTCTAAATACATTTTCTAAAGAAGTGGCGTGGCTTAAAGGTAAAATATTCTTTGTATTTAAGGTTTTTAGTTTTTCAATATAGTCTAGCAGGCTACTGAACTGCTTTTGAAATTTGGCAGTTTGTTTTTCCGTCAACTCTAATCTGGCTAGATTTGCGACATACTTGACATCAATCTTCATTTTCAATAAGGCCTCAATTTCCTTTTTTTAAATTATCAATAAACTTCTTTATAACTCGTCTCTCTGTCGCTTTTTCTTTTGTCGAAGGCATTTCTATTTTTTTATATTCCTCGCCACTAAATACTTTTTCTTTTGTCTCAAGAGGAATAAGTTCAATTCTATCTCTCGAAACCACGATCTTATCTCTTTTTCTTGTATACTTCTTTTCTGTGACCTACTCTTGTGATTAAAATAGTATTTTCGATAATAGAAAATATAACCCGATAATCACCTATCCTGCATTTACGCAATCCTAAAAATCTTCCCTTAAGTTCAGGATATTGAGAAGCTGTTTTAGATAAATCCTTTTCAATTTTATCCAATATCCTTTTAGAATGCTGTTTGCCAATTTTTTTCAGATCGCGAGTAACCGATTTCTTGAATTCTATTTTATGTTTCAAGTTCTTTCCTCATTTCTCCAATTGAGATAATGGGGTCGCTGGTATCATGCAGGCGATCAAGCGCAATCTGCAAATCAGCTTGTTCTACAAGATAAGATTCCAGAGCTTTTTGGATAAGAAATGACCTTGACCTTTCTGTAATCCTGGCGACAGATTCAAGTTCTTTAGCTAATTTATCCGGTATCCTTACTGATACAGGTGTACTCATATTATTTTCTCCTTTGTATTCATCTGTAATACATTGTATACTATGAATACATGTTTGTCAAGGGCATTTTTTATTAGAGATAACGTCAGAAATCACCTGACCTAAGGAAATTATGGGGACGCAATACTTATTTATCCCTATAATTCTAACTCCGTCCACAAAGTCTTTTTGCAGCCTATTTTAAATTCTCTTTTATCTTCAAAATCTTAGCTTTTAAATCGACCATATCTTCTTTGACGGCCATTGGAGTTCGTTTGCGACTTATTTCATATGCCATTTTATCATTATAGCTTCTAGGATGTTTTTGATATACAACTTCATATCTCTTTTTGCCCCGCCAGAAATCTTGTTCAAAAACGACGCAGACATCTACAGCGTCTTATTTCTAATAAGGGTTCACCCAAAAAATAACACAGATTTCGGCAAAAGTCAAATTATAAGTGGGGACTTTTCTCTTTTAGAATACTGGTTGATAATATTAGCTAATCTGGCAAAATCTTCCAGGTTTAAGTTTTCCGCCCTATCCCCGGCAGAAATACCTGCTCCTTTAAGCATTACGCGTAAGCGTTCTTTTTCAAAGCAGCAGAAATTACCGGATGCGAGGCTATTTAAGATGGTCTTGCGCCTCTTGCCAAAAGCGCTGCGTATAACATCAAACATAAGTTTTTCATTTCTTACTTTGACGGGATGGGATAAACGCTCTTTTAATTTCAAAAAAACTGAATCTACTTTGGGACACGGCCAGAAACAAGTTCTTTTTATTGCAAATAGTTTCTTAATCGAAAAATAAAAATTTGCAAATAAACTGAGCGAGGAATATTCTTTGCCTGAGCGAGGCGTGGCAGTTAATCTATCGGCAAATTCCTTTTGCGTCATAATATAAATATCTTTAACCCCATTACCGATGTGTGTCAATTTTTCAATTATTAAAGAAGCAATACGGTATGGTAAATTGCCAATAACACGAATTTTTTTACTGCCAAAAAATTCATTAAAATCAATTTTTAAAAAATCCAGGCATACTATCCTGGCATTTTTTAATTCACGAGTTTCTTCTTTTAAAATATCACATAGCTTGCGGTCAACCTCAAAGGCTAATATTTTATCCGCTCTTTGGGCAACAGGAATAGTCAAGGCTCCAAAGCCGGCACCTATCTCCAGAAAAACATCGCCTTGAGCCGGAGAAGCAACCTTTACAATTTTATTTATAATATTCCTATCAATCAAAAAATTTTGACCAAGTCTTCTGCGGGGCTTAAACGAATGCGTATGGCTGAGTCCAATAATTTGTGATTTAGTTAAACTTTTTAGCATTCCTAACCATCTCAACAGCTTTCTTAATAGCAAAATAGAAGGAGTCGCTTCCGGCCTTATTCCGGTAAGCAATATCATATGCGGTGCCGTGAGCGGGACTGGTCCTCACAAAAGGTAAACCCAAAGTTATGTTGACGGCTCTATCCCTTTCGAGCATTTTTAAGGGTATCAGTCCCTGGTCATGGTAAAGGCACAGGACCGCATCAAATTCTCCCCGCCAAGCCTTTTCAAAAACAGAATCGGCGGGTAACGGTCCCACTAAATTGATTTTTCTTTTCCTAACTTGCCTGGCGGCAGGCGCAATGACATTTTTTTCTTCTTTGCCAAATAGACCGTCTTCGCCTGCGTGCGGATTTAACGCGCAAAGGCCGATTTTCGGGTGCAAGGTGTCAAAGAATCTTCTTAAGTAAATAGAGGTTAACATTGCGGCAGATAATATATCCCGCTTATTAAGCAAAGCGCTGACTC
>CAYUDR010000141.1:0-3008 GCA_964443705.1 uncultured Planctomycetia bacterium
TCGTGTACTTTAAACTTACTAAATTTTCTTATCTTTCGTTTGTAGATTGGGTGCTCTTTTAAATACTCGATTTGAACAGTTATGGTCTTGTCCATCTTATCGCTAAGGACCTTGCCAACCATCATTTTCTTTTTGCCTATAGGTTTATTTCTGGGCATTTTCCTTCTCCTTGAGCACGCTTAATAATCTGGCGAGATTCCTCTTTGTTTGCCTTATTCTATGTGATTTTTCTATCTGGCCGGAATGGGCTTGAACTCGAAAACCATATAATTCTTTGCGTAATGCCGATACCTTGCCTTGCAACTCCTCAACTCTTTCAGTGCGAAGATCCTTTGCCTTTAAAGACGTCATTTATAAATTCTCCTTGAAACAAATTTAGTTTTAAAAGAAAGTTTATGAGCCGCTAATCTCATAGATTCTCTGGCAATTTCCTCGGGAACGCCTTCCATTTCAAAAATAATTTTACCTCTTTTTATAACTGCAGCCCAGTGCTCCGTGGCACCTTTACCCTTACCCATTCTGGTCTCGGCCGGTTTTTTAGAAATCGGTTTATCAGGAAAAATTCTAATCCATACCTTCCCGCCGCGTTTTATATGACGCGTTAAAGCCACGCGCGCGGCTTCCAGCTGCGCATTAGTCAGCCATGCATTCTGAAGCGCCTGCAAGCCAAATTCGCCAAAATTTAATTGGCTTCCGGCCAAACTCAGACCACGCCTGCTTCCACGCTGTGATTTTCTATATTTTACTCTTTTCGGCATTAAAGGCATTAACTTATAATCTCCTTAAAACTTCCTTCCCTTTAACTCTTTAGAAAGTTTTTCTCCTAATTTTTCATCAATATACTGCTTGAATTTCTTCTCGCCTTTATACAACCATACTTTAATACCAATCGCTCCATATGTCGTGCGGGCTTCTGTAAAACTATAATCTATATCGGCGCGCAAAGTATGAAGCGGTATTTTGCCTTCTTTATAAGTTTCTCTGCGTTTCATTTCCGCCCCACCCAATCTGCCCGCACAGGCAATCTTAACGCCTTCGACACCTGCGGTCATGGTCTGAGTAATGGCGCGCTTCATGGCCCTTCTAAAAGAAATTCTTTTTTGGAGCTGAAAAGCTACGTTCTGGGCTATTAATAAAGCTTCTTTGTTAGGTTCTTTGATTTCTTTAATGTCTATATAAATTTCTCTACCGGTGATTTCTTGTATTTCATCTCGCAAACGATCTATATCAGCTCCCCGCCTGCCAATAACTATTCCGGGTCGTGAGGTAAAAATAATTATTTTGACTTTCTCCCCAGCTCTTTCTATTTCCACCTTAGCTATATTGGCGGCACTAAGATTTTCGGCGATATAATCTCTTATTTTAAGATCTTCTTCGAGAAATTTGCTAAATTCTTTCTTTTTAACAAACCAACGAGAACTCCAATCTTTAATAAAACCTATTCTAAAACTAAGAGGATGAACTTTTTGTCCCACTTTTTACTCCTTTAATAAGCACGCAACTTATAGAGCGTTAGTGTCCGCCAAAGGACGGATCAGCCTCTGGCTGAAATATAAATTGTAAGTGCGCATTAAACCCTTGACATCGAAAATGTCGAGGGTCAAATTCAGCCACATAACTTAGTTATGGCTTCATTTTGACTTTTTGATTTTTTTTCTCTTTTCAACTTCTGTCTTTTTTGCCTTCGCTTCTATTTCTTTCTTTTTAGCACCTAGCTTTTTTGTTTTTGGTTTTATTTCTTTCTTAACCTCATCGAGCTCAACAGTTAAATGGCAAAGTCTATGCCTGATAGAAACTGCCCTGCCAAAAGCCGCAGCTCTATGTCTTTTGAGTATAGGTCCTTTATCCGCCACTATTTTTGAAATATAGAGTCTTGATTCATCTGTTGTAGATTGTTTTGAATTACTGATAGCCGATTTCAAAACCTTAATTATCGGCTTACGCGCTCTTTTGTTCATGTTTTCTAATATACCCAGCGCCTCGCCTACTTTTTTACCCCTGATTAAATCTATAACTTCTCTTGCTTTTCGCGGAGAAACTCTTATAAATTTTGCTTTGGCTTTAGAAATCATATTAATCTCACTTTACAGCGGTTGATTTTTCAGTATGAAATCCGTGTTTTCTGAATATTCTGGTTGGGGAAAATTCACCAAGCCTGTGCCCCACCATGCTTTCCGTTATATAAACCGTAATAAATATCTTGCCATTATGAATAGAAAAAGTATGCCCCACAAATTCAGGTATAATGGTTGAAGGCCTGGACCAGGTTTTTATCGGTTTTCTATCTCCGGATGAAGCAGCTTTTTTTACCTTTCGCAATAGCTTGGCATCAACATAGGGACCCTTTTTTATCGACCTCGACATAATATTTACCCTTTCTTCTTCTTTCGTTTCGTTACGCGTCGTTTAATAATAAATTTGTCAGAAAATTTATTTTTCTTTCTTGTTTTAAATCCTTTGGCGGGTTGACCCCAGGGACTACACGGATGACGACCTCCCGAAGATTTTCCTTCACCGCCACCAAGCGGATGGTCAACTGGATTCATGGCCACACCTCTAACCTTCGGCCGCCTTCCCATCCATCTCGTCCTTCCTGCTTTGCCAAGAGAAATCTGCTCATGTGAAGCATTGCTTACCTGGCCGATAGTGGCCAGACAACCAAGATTAATCAATCTTACTTCACCGGAAGGTAATTTAACATGAGCAAATTTTTCTTCCTTAGCCATTATAATAGCCTGCGAACCTGCACTTCTGACAATCTCACCGCCTTTTCCTTTAACGAGTTCGATATTGTGAATAGGGGTACCGGACGGGATATTCTTAAGCGGCAGACAATTGCCAACTTTTATTTCAGCTCTCACTCCGCTATAAACCATATTTCCCACTTTTAATGCCAAAGGTGCCAGGATATATCTCTTTTCTCCATCCTGATGTTCAAGTAAGGCAATTCTAGCAGAACGATTTGGATCATACTCTATGGATAGCACTTTAGCCGAAACATCTGGCTT